>URYB01000079.1 GCA_900552085.1 uncultured Lachnobacterium sp. | reverse complement strand
AAGTAAATGGAAGTGATGCAGATATTAAATTTGTTACCTATGCAATGACGGATCTTCCGGCAGCACTTGATAATGGTGCGGTTGATGCAATAGGTATTCATGATCCGGTAGCATATAATGCAGAAAAAAATTATGATCTTATCAAAATTCTTGATATTGGGGAAGATAAAGAATTTTCTTCCGAATATTGCTGCCAGGCATATGTATCCCAGGAATTAATTAAGAAAAATCCGGAGGGTGCAGCAGCTTATACAAGGGCAATCCAGAAAGCGGCAGCATTTGTACAGGCATGTCCGGAGGATGCAGCAAAGCTTCAGGTGGAAAACGGTTATATGCCTTCGGAAAGCGATGATGATATAAAAGCATACGGAGAAATACTTGCCGGCTTAAATTATGAACCGTCAGTTACCCTTGGAAGAGAAACGTTCGAATCTTCATTTAAGGATCTTCAAAAAACAGGAGACATTGATTCTTCTTTGGATTTAAATGAATTTGTCAAAAAAGTCTATCCTACTTTGGATGGAGTACCAGATTCCGTTGTTTATAATTCGAAAAACAAAAAATTTACCACAAAAAAAAACAGTGAAAAAAGTCAAAGTGCTGAGAATTGTTGTCCATAATGCAGTAACCAGAGAATTAGGGAAAGATAAGAGGAGAGGTGATCCTTTTTGAGTGTGTACAAAATAATAAATTCCTGCGTGAATATAGATTTTTCCCAGGTGTGGGAAATCTTGCATTTTTACGGACTAAGTGATCTGGACATTGATACACAGGAAAAGGTATTTACAAACAGTTACGCAGTGGCATTTCTTATGGATGGGAAGAAAATAATAGGTGTTGGCAGAGCTGTTTCCGATGGAATAACTCTGGCGGCATTATGCAATATTGCAGTTCGGGATGAGTATAGGGGAAATAGATTAGGCAAAGTCATTTTAGATAATTTGTTGAAACAAGTGGAAGGATGTAATGTAATGCTTTATACACATCCGAAATACATAGGACTATATGAGCATTGGGGGTTTTCTAAATTGAAAACAGCTTATGTAATTTTTAATGAGGAAGAACATTACAGGGATGAAGGATTTATCGAATGAATAAGCATAAACAAAACTTATCACAGAGCATAAATTTTGGAAAATTTTCAAATATGGTTTTTGATGTTAACATATCAGTAACTTAAAAGCAGATAAAAATTATCACGATAATAAGGTAATTGATTGAAAAAATAAGGAGGATACATTGATGGGCGAAATTAAAGAAAGTGCATTGGATCTGATTGGGGGAACACCAATCCTGAAGCTCAACAGATACACAAAAAAGAAAAAAATCGATGAGGCAACAGTACTTGCAAAGCTGGAATATTTAAATCCGGCGGGATCCGTTAAGGATCGTATTGCTTTGGCAATGATTGAAGATGCGGAGAAAAAAGGAACCATAAAGTCGGGAGCAACTATTATTGAACCAACCAGCGGTAATACCGGAATCGGATTAGCTGCAGTCGCAGCGGCAAAAGGATATAAGGCAATTCTTACGCTTCCGGATACCATGAGTATTGAACGAAGAAATTTACTTAGAGCGTATGGAGCGGAAATTGTTCTGACAGAAGGAGCCAAGGGCATGAAGGGTGCAATTGCAAAGGCAGAGGAACTGAACAAAGAGATCCCTGGTTCCATAATTCTTGGACAGTTTGTAAATCCTTCCAATCCAAAAGCTCATAAAGAGACAACAGGACCTGAGATCTGGAAGCAGACAGAGGGGAAAGTTGATATCTTTATTGCAGGTGTCGGAACCGGTGGAACAGTTACGGGAGTTGGAGAATATTTAAAAGAGCAGAATCCTGAAATTAAGATTATCGCGGTTGAACCAGCTGCAAGTGCTGTTTTGTCAACCGGGGTTGTAGGACCACATAAAATTCAGGGAATTGGAGCTGGATTTGTACCCGAAGTTCTTAACCAGAACGTATATGATGAAGTGATCGCTATTAGTAATGAAGACGCATTTGCCGAAGGAAAAGCCTTTGCAGTAACAGAAGGAATTCTTGTGGGGATTTCATCAGGAGCAGCTTTAAAAGCAGCAGAGATTGTTGCAAAGAGACCGGAAAATAAAGGAAAGACCATTGTTGCACTGCTTCCGGATTCGGGAGACAGATATTTATCTACCCCTCTATTTAACAACAATTAAAACAGATTGTGCGGTGATAGACTATGGAAACAAATAAAAAGAAAGTGGATAACATAGATGTAAGCCTGATAAAAGTCAAAGAAATGGTAGAAGATATCCGGTATGGAAATGTAACGCTGATCATTCAGGATGGAAAGCTTATTCAAATTGACAAAACAGAAAAAATAAGATTGTAGATTACAAGCTGACTGGAAAGACCGGAGGTTTTGTATTTTTTATGTTAATTCATGAAAATGCGAAACCTCTTTTTTATTTGATGCCGTAGCCGCTGGTAAGGCATAGGTTTGCAAAACTGAAGTTGATGGTTCGAATCCATCCGGTATCACTTGTGATTAATTGTATAGATCACACACGTAACAATGCTTGGAAAGAAGGTGTTTTATGAGCAGTAATACATATGAAGATTTGCAAAAATCCCACCCATGCTTTGGTGGACAAAAAAATAATGCCGGCAGAATACATCTTCCTGTAAGTCCTGGCTGTAATATTGCCTGTCGATTTTGTGACAGAACCATTAATGATGTAGAAGAAAGACCGGGAGTTACATCTAAAGTTCTTAAACCGGAAGATTGTGAGGAAATTTTAAGAAAAGCACTGGAAATATGCCCGGATATTAAAGTCGCTGGAATAGCGGGACCTGGCGATACTTTGGCAAGTGATTATGCACTGGAAACTTTTAAGATAGTAAAAGAAAAGTTTCCCGGACTTATTAAATGTATGAGTACCAACGGTTTGCTTCTAAGCGAAAGAGCACAGGATGTTATTGATGTAGGGATTGATTCATTAACGGTTACCGTCAATGCAATTGATCCTGAGATAGAGAATAAATTAAATGCCTATATTATTTATCATGGAAAAAAGATTGAAGGTGTGGAAGGTGCAAAGATTCTTATCAGGAATCAGCTTGATGGAATAAGAAAGGTTGCAGCAGCCGGAATTACGATCAAAGTTAATACCGTGCTGGTTCCTGAAATTAATGGTGGGCATATTGAAAAAATTGCAAAAACAGTTAAAGAGGCAGGTGCAAAAATTTATAACATTATACCTCTTATCCCACAGCATGAACTTAAAAATTGCAGGGCTCCTGTTTGTGCAGAAATAGATGCAGCAAGAACGGCTGCATCAAAGTATATTGACGTTTTCAGACATTGTCAGCATTGTCGCGCAGATGCTGTTGGAGTTCCGGGAAAATCAGAGTTTGGTGATCAGATTTATCAAAGACGGTTGAATGTAAAGGAGACTTTTTCACATGGCTGAGGAAACGGAAAAGATTGCAGTTGCATCAAGCGATGGAATCGTTGTGAACAGGCATTTTGGCCACGCCAGAGAATTTTATATTTATGAGATCACAGGCGATGATGCAAAACTGCTGGGAACAAGAACAGTTGAACCTGTTTGTCAGGGTGGCAATCACGATGACAGAAGAATTGGTGAAAATATTGATAAAATAGGTGATTGCAAATACCTGTTGGTCAGTAAAATCGGATATGGAGCAGCGGCGGCTGCTGAACAGAGAGGTGTGATACCATATGAGATTCCGGGTGTAATAAAGGATTCCATACAACAGCTTTTGAACTATATAAAGATAAAAAAATTATTTGAATAGGAGATTAAAATGGGCGAATTAAGACAAATTGCAATTTATGGAAAAGGTGGAATTGGCAAATCAACCACCACCCAGAATTTGACTGCAGGTTTAGTGGAACATGGAAAGAAGGTCATGGTTGTCGGGTGTGATCCGAAGGCAGATTCCACAAGACTTCTTTTAGGCGGGTTAGCACAGAAGACAGTTTTGGATACCATCAGGGAAGAAGGCGAAGATATCGAGCTGGATAGAATTATGAAGGAGGGATTTGGCGGCACAAAGTGCGTGGAATCCGGTGGACCAGAGCCAGGTGTAGGATGTGCAGGAAGAGGTATTATTACATCTATTAACATGCTTGAAAATCTTGGGGCTTATACCGATGACCTTGATTATGTTTTTTATGATGTTTTGGGCGACGTAGTCTGCGGTGGTTTTGCAATGCCGATCCGGGAAGGAAAAGCAAAGGAAATTTATATTGTAGCAAGTGGTGAAATGATGGCATTATATGCAGCCAACAATATTTCAAAAGGTATTCAGAGATATGCAAGAACCGGTGGAGTAAGACTTGGAGGAATCATTTGTAATTCCAGAAATGTCGACAGGGAACTTGATCTCCTCAGAGCATTTGCGAAGGAGCTTGGAACAAAGCTTTTGTATTTTGTACCGAGAGATAATATTGTTCAGCGTGCAGAAATTAACAAGAAAACTGTAATTGAATATAAACCGGATTCGAATCAGGCGCAAGAGTACAGAAATCTTGCACAGGCAGTAATTGATAATAAAGATTTTGTAATTCCGACACCTATGACCCAGGAAAGACTTGAGGAAATCCTGATGGAATACGGCATGATGGATCTTGCCGATGATTACAAAATCTAATTATTGAAGATGGAGGGATTATTATGAGTAGTGTTAAAACATCAATTACGGAATTAGTAGGAAAAACACCGCTGCTTGAGTTAGTCAATTATGAAAGAAAAGAGAATTTGCAAGCGAAGATTCTTGTAAAATTGGAATATTTTAATCCAAATCAGAGCGTGAAAGACAGAATAGCCCTTTCCATGATTGAGGATGCGGAAAAGAGGGGAGTATTAAAGCCCGGATATACAATTATTGAAACAACCAGTGGAAATACAGGAATTGGCATAGCTGCCATAGCTGCCGCAAAAGGCTATAAGTTCAGGGTTTATATTCAGGATAATGTAAGCCAGGAAAGATTCCAGGTTATAAAAGCCTTTGGAGCGGAAGTTATTAAATTATCGGATGAACCGGTGATTAAAGAAGTGCTTGATGCGACAAATGGTGATTTTGTTGCGGCAATTGCGGCACTTCGTGAAAAGGTACTGTCAAAGGAAAAAAATATTTATTTTGTGAACCAGACTGCAAATCCTGCAAATCCTGCAGTACATGAAGCCACAACCGGACCGGAAATCTGGGAAGACACAGAGGGCAAGGTGGATATTCTGGTAGCTAATGTGGGTACAGGTGGAACAATTTCCGGAACCGGAAAATTTTTAAAGAGTAAAAATCCTGCCATTAAGATTGTTGCAATCCAGCCTGGCGCAAATTCTCTTCCAAGTGAGACAAATCCAGCCCCGGAGGAGATTACAGGGGTTCATCCTTTTGAGGGGGTTCCGTCAGAGAGGGTACCGGCTACTATGAATTTAAACATCTATGACGAAAAGGTAGAAATAGAAACTATTCAGGCATATAAAGCAGCCAGGGAAGTCGCAAAAACAGATGGAATTCTTATCGGTACTTCATCAGGAGCAGCTATTTATGCAGCAACAGAATTAGCAAAGAGACCGGAAAATAAGGGGAAAACGATTGTGGCAATTTTACCGGATACAGGACTGCGATATCTTTCCACAAATTTATTTAATGAAGCATATCAGGGATAGGAGTGAAAAAAATGGCAATTAATTTAAGCAATTCCAATATTGCAACCAGAGAAAACCGAATAGGATCCATCACCGGATATGTTGGAACCTTAAAAGATCTGGCTTCCCAAAGTGAGTGTGGAACCTTAAAGGGATGTTCCAGATGCTTTTCACAATCAAGTACATGTCTGTCTTCCTGTGGATTAGGTCAGCTTTCAGGCATACGTGATGTGGCAATTATTCATCATGGACCTGCGGGATGTTCTGTTGCCGGTGCAAATTCATATTATATGTCAAAGGTTATGGCAAAAAAGAGAGGTGTTACCAGTGACACGATTTATGTTGGAACAGACATGAATGAAAATGATACCATCTTTGGCTCAACAGAAACACTCAGAAAAGTTATTCTGGAAGTGAATAAAAGATATTCGCCGAAAGCAATTTTTGTTTCGAGTTCCTGTGCAACCGGTATTATCGGCGAAGATATTGACAGTATTGTGGATGATGTCAGGAATGAAGTTGGAGTTCCTATTGTAGCTGTACATTGTGAAGGATTTAAATCACGTATCTGGGCTACAGGCTTTGATATTGCAGATCATGCAGTTCTGCAGGAAATTGTACAACCACCAAGAGAGGGTGTAAAGACAAACAAAATTAATTTTAAAAACTTCTATGAAAGTGCCCGACCTGAAATTATTGAAATGTTCAGGAAATTTGATCTTGAACCTGTATTTCTATACTGTAATTCGACTGTGGAAGAACTTTCACATTTATCAGAAAGCATTGCAACAACCTGTATTTGCGGAACACTTGGGAATTATTTGGGAAATGGTCTTGAGGAAAAATATGGAGTCCCATATGTAAGAAGTATTAACCAGTGTGGAATTACAGGTTTTGAGACATGGCTCAGAGAGATTGGCAAGGTAACAGGGCGCAGCGAAAAGATTGAAAAATACATTGAGGAGCAGCGGGCAATCTATCTTCCACAGATTGAAGAGGTTAAGAAAGAATTGACCGGACTTACAGCGGTTCTTGGAATGGGACCGGGGTATACATTCGAAGTTTCAAGAGTACTGGCTGAACTTGGAATTAAAGTTGTATGGGCATTGGCATGGCATTATGACAAGAAATATGAAAATGGAGATGTTCCACCTTCCATGAAGTATCTTTTAGATAATGATATTGATTTTGAGGCAAGTGTAGCCGACCAGCAGAATTATGAAGTTATGAATATTTTACATAAATATCAGCCGGATATGTATCTGTCAAGACATCCGGGTTCAACGGTATGGGCGATTAAAAATGGTACACCGGCCATCTATGTGGCAGATGAATATATGATTTTTGGATACAAACATCCTCTGGAATTTGCTAAAACGATTTTAGATGCTGTTAAGAACCGAAGCTTTGAAGAAAATCTTGCCAGAAGATCCAAACTTCCATACACAGACTGGTGGTATAAGCAGGATGTTGCTACATTTTTAGAGGAGGCGAAATAATGGCAAAATTATTAGATAAACAGAGATATAAATGTGCACTTGGAGCCATGCAGACCGTGCAGGCGATAAATCGCGCACTTCCTATTTTGCATTCTGGCCCTGGATGTGCACAGAAATTGTCTGAATCAACAGGAAGTTCCGGATATTTTTCACCTAATATTTTTCCCTGCACAAGTATAAATGAGAAGGATGTTGTATTTGGTGGTGTTAAAAAATTAGATTCCACTATTAAGAATGCATTAAAGGTAGTGGATGCGGATTTATATGTAGTACTTACAGGGTGTATTCCGGAAATTGTAGGAGATGACACCGGCGAAGTGGTTTCCCGTTATGCGGATAGTGATAAACCGGTAATTTATGCACCAACAGCGGGATTTAAAGGGAATAATTATAAAGGGCATGAGCAGGTTGTTGATGCAATTGTGGAGCAGTATTTAAAGAAATCGGAAACAAAGCAAAAGGGGCTGGTTAATATATGGGCGGATGTTCCATATCAGGATTTATTCTGGCTTGGAAATATAAGAGAGCTGGAAAAACTTGTATCTGAACTGGGACTTACCCCCAACACGATTTTTGGATATAAAAGAGGAATTGACAATATAAATAAGATTCCTGAGGCGGAATTCAATCTTTTGGTTTCTCCATGGGTTGGTTTATCAACGATGAAAAAGATGGAACGTAAGCTGGGAATTCCTTACTTACACTGTAAGACTTTGCCTGTTGGAGCAACAGAAACAAGTAAATTTTTAAGAGAAGTAGGAAAATTTGCCGGTGTTCCGGAGGAAAAGGTGGAATCTGTCATAAAGGAACATGAGGATTATTACTACTATCTTATTGAAAGGTACGCAGATTTGTTCCTCGAAAACCGCGTCATTAACAAGCAGTTTACGGTAGTGGCAGATGCACAGTATTCCCTGGGAATTACCAAGTTTCTGGTGAACGACCTTGGGCTGATACCGGCAAAACAGTTTGTGGTGGATGATACGCCAAAGGCTTATCGGGAATCAATTACGGAGGAATTTAAAAATCTCAATTTTGGAATAGAAGCAGAGGTTTCCTTTGAGACAGATGGATACAAAATTCACGAAGAAATAAAAAATCACGACTATCATGGTTATCCGCTTGTGCTTGGAGGATATTATGAAAAAGAGGTAACAGAAAAATTAAAGGGTAACTTTTTAAATATTTCATGGCCTGTACAGGATAAAGTCGTATTCGACAATTTTTATGCCGGATATGCTGGCGGTATCAGACTGATAGAAGATATTTATACAGTCGCGGTATCAAGATTTAATTAGAAATGCAGGCAGGCGCAGAAAATGTTGCGCCTGCTTTTCACTATATGGAATGGGGTGGTTAAAAATGTCTTATAAAATTGCAGTTGGTTCATCGGATGGTACAAATGTTGATCTGAAATTCGGTGAGGTCAAAAAATTTATCATATTAGAAGTGGAAGAAGAAAAAAGCAAGTTATTAGAAATAAGAAATGTTGATATTGGGACAGCTGCAGATAGTTATGGCTGCGATGGTCATGCAGTGGGGTGCAGTTCCTCAGGATGTGGAGGCAATGGCTGCCACGGTTCTGCTGATGTGCTGAGCAAAGTTGAATTAATCAGGGATTGCCGGTGCATTGTTTGTAAAAAGATTGGATTTCAGGCACAGAAACAGCTGGAAAGGAAAGCTATTTCTGTATTTGATGTAGAGGGAACCATAGACAAAATTCTGGAGAAAATCATTACTTATTATGGAAAGATTGATAAACGCAGATTAAACAGTCAGGCAAACACAGATTTCAGATGAAATCGTCTTTTTTAAATATAAATCATACTTTTCCAGTAGGGAAGGAGGGATGCAGATTGCTGATAACATCAAAAGGAAAAAATGCATTGAAACTTATACTTAATTTATCTTTACACAAAGACAGTGGATGTGTGAAATTAAAGGATATAGCACTGGAAGAAGATTTATCTGAAAAGTATCTTGAACATATTGTTTCATACTTACTGAAAGCCAGAAAGGTAAAGAGTATCAGAGGCACAAATGGTGGATACCAGTTAATCAAAGCCCCGGAAGATTATACCGTTGGAGAAATTATTAAATGTCTGGAAGGCGATATGGCGCCTTCAGAATGTGTTCATGCGGATGGAAAGCCGTGTGAGAAAAAGGAGAGCTGTTTCTGCTATCCGCTTTGGGAAAAGCTGGATATCGCATTAAATGAGGTGTTAGAGAAAACGACAGTACAAGATTTAATTGACTGGAAAATAAAAGATGAAAAGGAGCGTGAGTTACATGAGCAAATTAATTTATTTGGATAATGCTGCAACAACGCAGGTTAAGGAGGAAGTATTGCAGGAAATGCTTCCATATTTCAGAACAAATTTCAGTAATCCATCGGCCGTCTATAGTTTTGCACAGGAAGGAAAAAGTGCAGTAGATAAGGCCAGAGAGCGGGCAGCAGATTTAATCAGAGCAAAACCGGAGGAAATCTATTTTACAGCAGGAGGCAGCGAATCAGATAATTGGGCGCTGAAGGCAACGGCAGATGCTTATAAGGCAAAAGGAAAACATATCATTA
>URYB01000078.1 GCA_900552085.1 uncultured Lachnobacterium sp. | reverse complement strand
GATAGGGGTAGTCTGCGCTTTTTTGGCTACCCGGAAGTAATTGTTTCAGAGTAAAGAACTCTATCTAAAAAAGACGCATTCAGCGTCTTTTTTTATTGACTTTTTGAATTAGGTTATGCAAATAATATCGCAATTAGAAAGGAGAAAAGCAATGACACTAAAACAAAAAATGGTTTTACCTATTATGTTTATGATTGGTCTATTTGCATTTTTGTATCTGCATCCACCAGAGACAATTCATGCTGCGACCAACGTACAGGCAACAATTAAAAGCAATGGGGATTTAAGATTTACACTTACAGCTAAAAAAGCATCGTCAAGCCAAATCCCGCACTGGCAAACAATCGGCTTTTATGTAACCGCAAAAACCACGGGTAAAAATGGTAAGGAAGGTACAAAATCATCTGATTGTCAGTTTTTTAATGACATGCCTAAGAGCTGGAAAAGTGAAAGAATCTATAAAGATGGAACGGTCCATACAACCTTTACAATTCCTAAAGACAACTTTCTAGCCATGTGTGATAAGGCTGGAGTAAATTATGATACTCTTACCGCTACGGGAGGAAAGGTGTATTTGCAGGGTGTATTGCAGGGATATAAACCAAGTACCGGAAAGAATCTCACTGAACGATGCTATACTCTTGCCCAGATGAAAAACACAAGGTATAATCATCGCGTCAACGGTACTGTGTTTGCTGGAATTGGCTGGAGCGGCAGCTGCGATGCCGGCTGGAGGGAGCGATATGATATCGAAGTTGCATATCCTGAAGTTGAATCCCCTGTCACAATCAATTATTACCAGTATAACAAGGGTAAATGGATCCTGGTTGCTTCTGTTACCAATTCCCGAGATGGAAAAATTGAAGATATTACCAAAAATGTAAACTCGGCATCAAGGGATTATCAATGGCAATGTACCGATAATAGCGCTGGAACCATTCTTGAAGGAAACGGGCTTGGATTAAAAGGTAATGGAACCAAAAAAGCGAATGGCTCCTATGAATATGATGGTATTTACTATTACGGGAAAAAAGCCATAAGCACTAGCTCCAAAGCACTACCATCCAGATTGAGTAAAGTTCTTCCTAACGGATCGGCTGGTACCGTCGGTGACTTGAGCAAGTATTATCTGTACGGCACAAAAGAATCCAAAGTGAACGCAAAAAAGACCAATGGAGCGCGTAATAAAGCTTCTGGTACAAAATGGGTTTCATATAAAGGAACTTACGCGACTGACTCCGGAGCGCTTACAGATTCATACCTCAACTGGCTTCCATCAGCAAGACAGGATTTTAAGGTTCTTAAAGGTGGAACCGTTATTAATGCTTTTTATAAAAAGCAAACTGTAACTCCAAAACCGGATTATTCGGAAGATACAATAAGTGATTCTTACCTTTCACCAGAAACTGCAACCGCTGTTATTCAGGCGGACGATAGAGGGAATGAGAAATTTGATTCTGTAACCGGTATTCCAACATCTGAAACTCAGTATGTAAACGTTACACTTAATGACTACTTATATACTTACGAGTTCAAAAGATATCATGGAAAAAAGACCTTTAAAAAGTACATCAATTGCAGTCACGAGATTTTGGACAAAAATAATAAACCAACCGGAAAATATGAGCATGCACACGACAGTACTGATGTTGAGAGAGAGTATTCCTATTGGAAGGTAACAAAATTACGAATATATTCCATTGATTCTGTTATCGTAAGGAACTATTCTCTACCGGATGAAGGAGTGTCTCTCCATCCAAGTAGCTCATACCAGTCTCCATCGGTAACCTTTAATGATTGTGGCGGCATTAAAAAAAGTCCTTCAAATGGGTGGACTGTTGATCAATATGTAGTACAAAATGATCTTCTCGTATTTAATGGGAAGGTGATTATGAATGCAGATATATGTGAGAAAAAAACATCAACCCCAACGTCAATTCCAAAGCCTGGTGTAACAGGAAAAGATGTTTTGTACAAGAAAGACAATTTGATTGATGCTAAAAAGGCCAACGGAACATTTGAGTCAACTGCCTGCGCTATTTACGGAAGTGTTCGTATTATTGGTAACCCTGACGGAGATGCAGACTTACAATACGATATCAGTGATATCAATGATGTTACCATTCATACTCCTACCGTGTGTTATCCGTCTATTACCGATGCAAAAAAATATACCCAGCTGGTCACTCCAGGACAAGACTGTTCTCATCTTGTACTTGACAAAACCTTTACACTGTACTATCCGACAAAAGGTTACCACAGTGAATTAAAGGGTTATGGGGATCGTGATTATGCGAAGTATATTTCCAAAAGAGAAGTAAACTTCCCATTTGATGTGTATATGGTCGACAGTAGTGGTAATTATACCTACTACAAAGAAAACTCATGGATAACGATTACAAATGACACCACAACATTCTATCTTCCAATATGGCTAAATGAGTCAAATGCTGTCGGTATTGATTTTCGTTCCAGAGCCATCAATTGCGATGCAAATGATGGTCTGACCTTGAATCAGGAAACAGCAAATACAAGCAATGAGAATTATGTAGCTACATCAACGGTATATGCAGAGATTTCAGGCCGTCTATACGGGCTTAACATGTATGATGTTTCTGACTATCCAATTTGGCAACAAGTTTTTCGTCAGGAAAACTCCTTGCAGCTAACTGGTACTACCTATAAGGTTGGAATGTGCGATGAAAATGGAAACAGTAAGCCAGGACTTTTGCTCCCTACAATCAACGGAAGCCATCCATTAATCAAAAACATGGGTGTACTTAAAACTGGCTATACTTCACGGTTTACTCTTACAACTATCGGTAATGTATATCATGGTACGGATTACATTTCCATTAAACCGCGCTTTTATTACGTAAGCGAGGACGGAAATACGATGGAAGAGGTTGATCTATACTATAATGAAACCATCAACGGAAAGTATCATTCTCTTGTAAAGGTTGGTAGTCTTTTAGATGCGACCAATGTCAAAAAAATGACACTTGGAAATCCATATACATCTGTTCCTGAAGCTGAACTTACTACAAAAGCAAATATTGCAGGGCTTTCAGGCAAGGACATCCGATCAACAACATACGAAGTATACAGTTATGGGAATATAAAAATTCCTTCGAGAATGTCAACTTATGTTGGTCAAAACTACGCTCCAAATGGGCAAGTTCCATCATCCGTTGATGCGGACAAAGTCACCAAGAGTATGCAAACGTGGTATTTCGAATACTCGCTGCCTTCCGATGTACACGCTGTAACAAAAGGATTTGATATGACTGCTTATTCAAAGCAGCATGGAAAAATGGATTATAGCGAAAATATCTGGAAAACCAATGGTTACATACTTGTAAACTTCGACATTACAACGTATGAGGCTGGATTTGAAAAATTCACAACCGGAACCGACACTGGCATGGGCTGGTTGGAGGGTGCAGACATTTTTGAAAATGTAACAGAAACGCCCCTGCCAAGACTTAGCTATGTTAATGCTTCAAATGTAAGTGACGGATACTGCAATATGATGCAGTTGGAAGGATTTCAGACCACAAGAAGAGACAATAACGGGAATACTTTCCATTTCCGATATGGAGATGTACTTATGTATTATCTTGATCGATCCGCCAAACGAGATTACCGTTCTTACGGCACACATTAATTATTAAGGAGATATTTGTTTTAGCAGATATCTCCTTTTTATTATTTATTAGCGATACAGTCTTGGTGTATGATGAGTCGATGAATGTATATTGTAAAATTTACGACGTATGCTATAATATAGCCAAATATAAAAAGTTATTTTAGCGCAACACTACCAGTGTTGCATGTTAGGGACATTCCCTGGAGAGCTATCAGGGGATGCAGTAGTCGCTTTCCCTGTTTATATAGATAACAAATATCTACTTTATAAGTAGGGAAAGAGAGGAAAGATTATGGGTGAAAAGGATTTAACCGAAAAAATACTTGAGGATTACAATGATGTCTTCGCAGATATTATGAATGCTCTTGTATTTGAAGGAAAAAATGTGGTACATCCGGATTCGCTGAGAAACAGTTCTGTTCATTCTCAATACAAAGCGGACGATCAAAAACTTCATGAGTTGGAGCGTGATGTAGCAAAGCATTGGATGGATGGGAATGTCGAGATTGCCTTATGTGGTATGGAAAACCAGACGAGAATCGAAAAATTTATGCCATTTCGAGTGTTTAGCTACGACGGAACTGCGTACCGGAGCCAGTTATTGGATCAAAAGAATAAAATCGTCCCAGTGATTACCATTGTACTATACTTTGGGAATGAACGCTGGACGGCACCAAAAAACATCAAGGATCTTTTGGATATCCCAGAGGGACTTGATGGATATGTGAATGATTATAACATTCATGTATTTGAGATTGCACGGCTTACGGATGAACAAATTGCAAGGTTTAAAAGCGATTTTGGAATTGTGGCACGGTTCTTTTCCGAAAGAAGGAAAAATCCTGACTATGTGCCTGACGATCGAACAGTCATTACGCATGTAGATGCAATGCTAAAGCTTTTGGCAGTAATGGCAAAAGATCGAAGATACGAGGAAATCTTAGAATCTGATGACAAGAGGGAGGTCGAGTGTATGTGCGACGTAGCAGAAAGACTGGAACGCAAGGGTATTGAAAAAGGCCGGCTTTCAGAAATCTTTGATTCTGTGCAATCAGAGGACTACAGTGTCGAACGTGGTGCACAGAAAGCCAATATGAGCATTCCTGAGTTTGAAAAAGCAATGGAATCTGCCGGATATAAAATTCCGACATATGCTTAGGAAGGTAGTATTTATCCAAAAGGATCATCTCGCGTGAGGTGATCTTTTTTTTGCGTCTTATTGTCCATTCATGGTCTGATCAGTTTTAATTTCATTGTTGCATTTTCTTTTCGTATGTGATATAAAATATGTATAGCTTTTTTATTTTATTTTTCTTGAAAAACATTCGTTTTTCTCTATTTTTAAGCTATCTGGTAATAATCAGTAGTCCTTGCATGAATGCATGGGCTTATTTTATTGCCTGGAATCTGGTTTTTATTTTTTTGAAAATGTTTCTTTATGTTTCCAAAAGTGTTTTTATTTTTTATCTGTTAACCAAGCTTTTTCCTAATTGTTATCTGTCTTTATGATGGTATACAGTTGTATGGACGGCGAAGATTGCATATGAAAAGTTTTAATATTCGAAGTTATGTGATCAAACATTTGAAAAAGGTAAAGCCATGTAGTTTTTTTATTTTAATTTTATTTTTGGTAGGCCCGCCACCATAGTTGCGGAGCAGAAAGGTTGTTTTTATGATGAACAAAATGAGAATGGTAGTTGTAGCATTGGCAGCAGCAGTAGTAGTATCAGCAGTTACTACACCGTACGCAGCATCTTATAGCTGTGATACTGCCACAGAGGATTTCTTTACCCCGTCTACACCAAGTACTGATGCCCCAAGTAATGACACCAGTAACAGCGGTAGCAACGGCAACACATCAGGTGGAAATGGAACTACATCAAAACCAAACACTGGCTCTGATGATTTCAACACACCTAATCAAAATCAAACCCCGGATCAGAGTAAATCTGATAATACAAAGCCAGATACCTCTAAACCGGACAACACACCTAATCAGGATTCTAACAAGAACACTGATAATGGTAGTGACAATAGTGGAAATAGTTCCACAACACCAGGAGCAGGGACCACCACGATTGTATATGTGCCGACATCGTCAACAACTGCACCTACCGGCAGTCAGAATACGACATCAACACAGCCACAGTTGAATGGTACCACATCTTCAAAGACAGAAGATGGTGTTCCTTCTTCCGTGAAGAAAAACTGGACGTACAAACTGAAGAAAAATTCTTCACAGATCATTCTTACCAAATACATTGGAACAGGAAAAAAAGTTTCTGTTCCTGCAACCATAAAGGTAGCTGGTAAGAAATATCAGGTTGTCGTAGGGAAGAAATTATTCTACGGCAACAAAAAAATAACAACTCTTACATTTAATAAAAATGTGAGATGTATCAATGGATCACTCTACAAGGTTTGTTTTGGATGTACAAACCTGAAGACTGTAAAAGGCCTTCCTTGGGATGTAACATCTATGAACAAATCCTTCATGGGTTGTTCAAACTTAAGATCCATTACTGGAATCCCAAGTTCTTTGATAACCGCAAAATATGCTTTTGCAGGATGTAAGAACTTAAAGACTGTTAAGCTGTCCAACAACCTGTTGCATGCTTGCAACATCTTTAATGGTTGTAAAAGCTTAAAGACTGTAAAAGGGATTTCTAAAGACACCGCTAGTAAAATCAAAGGATTTTACTTTGGTGTCAACAAAAACATCATAAAGTAAGATAAAAGAACAGCTGCTATGACGATAGTGGCTGTTCTTTTTATTATTACTAAAGCCGTGACAACAAACGCACGTTCTGCTATAATATATATATACTTACGGCGGAGGTATTATGGATGAGCGAAAATATTTCTTATCTATCTGAACAATTCATGGAAATTTGGGATTCCTATGAGGTTTCATTAAAGCAATTGCGTACAAGAAAGAACTATCTTCAGAATATAAAAAGAATTACCAACTACTTGAAGTGCGATTTTCTTTCTATAACACCAAAACAGGCGCAGCAATTCTTTACAACTTTAGAACAAGGAGAAAAAAATTATTCTCCAAAATATCTACATTCCCTATTATCGGCCTGCCGTTCAGTTGCAAAGTACATCGAAACAAACAGAGATTACTTTAATGTGGATCGCTACACTAATCCGTTCAAATTTATATCTTTATCTGGGTACTCAGATAATATAACCATAAATGATATACCATCTCCAAAACAAATTGATGAAATACTTGCACTAGCACAAAAAACGAGTTCTCAACTCTATGTTGTACTATGTTTATCCATTCGTTGCGGAATTTCAACCTCACAAATATGCAATTTAAAAGCAAATGATATTATGGAAGACAAAACCGGTTCTTTATTCATATACGTTCCAAAAATAGGAAACAAGGAGAAGCGCTATATAAAAATTCCGGAGGATATACAATCTTTAGTAACCAATTACTGTGCCAGCATTTATCCACAAGAGTATATGTTTCTCAATAAAAGAGGGTCTAAGCTACATATGCGTACTTTGCAGGGAATGGTTCATGATCTAATGGGAGAATTAGGGTATAATTTTTCATTACAGGATATAAGAAACGCTTGCATTGCATATATGCAAAAAGGTGGAGCCACTGCCACAGATGTGGCCGATTATGTCGGGATTAGCAAACGCTGGATGTTCCGATATAATAAGGTTATTGATGAAATAGGACCATCTGCATGTGATTATAATTTAATAAAAATCGTAGAATAGAAGTGTCTCCTTTTTAAATTTTCGAGCATAGTCAATCAAAAACTTTTCTATGAAATAGTTTTATGGTATACTTAACTAAACTTAGTAGTGTAAATTCTCTTTGTAAAAAGAAAACATATTGATAATATAAGACATGATAAGGATATAAGCCATGAATAAGAGACAAATTAAAAAAGCCCAAAGAAATTCCAAAAAACATGGAAACTATGCATGGGAGAGGTCTATAAGTAAATTTATAAATGCGCAAGATGAATATAGATATTTTTTCAATAATTGGCGTAAAAACAACGACCAAGTTATGTTAAGAAGAGTTAGTATTGGAAAATATACATCCCCACAGCAAAAATAAGAAAAACTCCAATAACGAAAATGCTCTGCTATGTTTTCAAAAGTTTAGGATTTTAAGAGGGAACTACTCGGTAATTCAATTACCGAGTAGTTCCCGTCTATTTTCTACCAAATTCATTGCAATAATTGTGAGGTGGTCTTTTTTGCGAACATAATTTATACAATTACTCTTGTCAAACTAAAAGTAACATTTGGAATTTGTTACCTTAAGTCTGACAAGAATTGCTAGTCTACAGAAATTTAATCATAATATCGCATAAAATAGGGACTCCATAAATGTATTAAAGCATTGGAAGTCCCTATTTTTATCATATTTTCCATTCAGAGTAAAAGTAACAAGGTTGTTACCTTAGATCTGAAAATTAACCTAGAAGTGTCTCCTTTCAATTTTATAACTACATTTGTTGACAAAACCTTATAGGTTATGACTACCATAATGCAAAATAAATTGAAAGGAGTTCTTTTATTATGAAAAAAAGAATCTTAGCCATTGCATTGGCAATGGCAATGAGCATTTCTGTAATACCTTCCGATATTACATATGCTTCTGACTTTTCCGGCACAAAAGATGTATCTATCATGGATATGATTAATCCGGATAATAACTCGACAAATGAAATTTACTGTCTTTTTGTAACAGGAACCAATTTGCCTGATTATCACAAAGCAGTGGCTAAAACAGAAAGCGGAGGAGTTTCACTTCTTAAATTCTCAACAAAAAAACAGATGGAAAATGCTTACACAGCTTTTCAAAAAGAGGGATACACTGTATATAAGGATGCAGAACTTTCTTCATCAGCTGTAGATGCCGATAGTATATCTTTTAACTATGACGCATTAAATCAGTTTGGAACTACCGTAAAAGATTCCACAGGAACGGTAACTTTGTCACTTAGTCCAGAAGTTATGGGCTTATCCATTTCTTCGACCAATATAACAGATGCTGCAAGAAACCAGGTGATCAACAACGTGGGAGTCGCCGTAATAGACTCTGGAATTGATGCATCAAGTTTTAATAGCAAATTTTCGAATCGCCTAATGAGTGGATACAATGTATTGGCAAATTCCAATAATACATCTGATGATTATGGCCATGGAACATTTATTGCAAGTATTATTGCAAACAATACACCGTCTAACGTCAAAATTATCCCTATTAAAGCAGTTGATTCTTCTGGATCATTCACAGCATCCCGCCTTGCTTCCGCATTGCAGTATATTGTATCAAACCCAAATGGAATTAATGTTGTTAACCTCTCTCTGTCTATTTGTTCGTTGGATAGCACGCAGATGGATCAGGTTTCTTCTTTTATTAATCCATACATCGATGCTCTATATGCAAAAGGCATTCTTGTAATTACCTCTGCTGGTAATAAAAATTCTAACTATCCGAATATGACTGCAGATGATTCTTACCCTGCAAATTATGAAAAAGTCGTTGCTGTATCTGGAATGGCATACTCCAATAATTCATGGGGTGCATATTCACAGTCCTTATCCGGAAATTGTGTAGACTATACGGCTCCAGCAAAATTTATTCGCGGACTTGAATCCTCTACTATGAACATGACAAAAGCAACTGCAAAAAACAAATGGAGCGCAGAATATCTTGATCTTGGTGACGGAACATGCGTTATGTCTGGAACCTCTCAGGCAACAGCATTTGTGACTGCGGCCGCTGCACAAATTTACAGCTACGATACAAATTACACAGCCACAGAAGTTGACAATATCCTTTCCAAGAATGCAACAAAGACTGTTCTTGGAAACGGAGTAGGAAAAGACAGCCTTTACGGTTATGGATATCCGGAGATGAGCGCATATGTGTATAACATTGGAAGCTACAATTCATCATCAAAAGCTTATGCTGGACTTGTTACGGATTTTGATGTTATTACAGATAACACAAAAGGCACCGTTGCTCTTATGAAATATACCGGATCATCAGAAAACGTAACCGTTCCATCTAGCTACGTAATCAACGGACGAACATATAATACCGTTCTTGGAAAATCCTCTTCGCCTAGTGGTCCGTTTTCT
>URYB01000077.1 GCA_900552085.1 uncultured Lachnobacterium sp. | reverse complement strand
CTTCCGATCTTCTCGACCAATGGGGTTGTCATCTTAATCTTGTCCATAATTTAAATCTCCTTTCCAAAACCTTACTTCATAAGGTTCTCCCAACCTATTTTGTCCATGTTGGATATCGTGTTGCGAATGTGAATGCTGGCACAGCGTTCTGCCTCTGCCGCATCTCTTGCTTTCAGTGCCTCGGCAATTTTGCGATGTTCATCCATCGATGCCCGGGCACGTGTCTTTTGTTCCAGCGTAATCTTTCGGATACGCTGCAGATAATGGTGATAATCCCGAAGTACACGGGTCAGTTCTTTACTTCCGCATGCTTCATACACAATCTCGTGAAAACGATTATCCAGTTCCACCATCTGATCCCAGTTTTCTTTTAAAAAATGAAAGTCAGAAAGAAAAACGGTCTCTTCCAATTCTTCTAATTGTTCTTTTGTAATGTTGTTTGCAGCCCATCTGGCACATAATCCCTCCAAAAGCGAACGGATCTCATAAATATCCTTGATATCTTTGAGCGTCACATTTTCGACAAAAGCGCCTTTGTTTGGAATGATATGTACAAGGCCTTCCAGTTCCAACTGCCGCAAAGCCTCACGTACCGGTGTCCTGCTCACACCCATTTCCTCTCCAATGGATTTTTCTTTCAGCTCCTCGTTTGCCTGATATTTTCCATTTAAAATATCTTCACGAATCGCATGAAAAACCCTCGAACTTAATGAATAATGATCATCTGACATTTTCTAATCACCTTAATATAATATCGAATTTTGTTCTATAATACAATACCCAGCTCTTTGCAGACGTCCGTAATTGTGACAACAAGCTCCTGATCCGTAATAACCGTCACACGTCCATCATCATACTGCGCATCCACCCATTCCTTGACATGCTTTACAAGTGCGGAATTCTTATCTACCTTACGGTCTTGTGGCAAATGATAGTAATTGTTGATCCAGTGGGCAATTCCTGCCAGTCCGGAAGTGTTGGATACCGCAACAAGTGGCGGACGGTTTAAGAATTTTCCGGGATCGAAAATATTGTAGATTTCCTCGTTTTTCAGCAGACCGTCTGCATGAATTCCGGCTCTGGTTACATTGAAATTACTTCCGACAAACGGTGTACGGCTCGGCTGCTTATATCCAAGTTCTTTCTCAAAATACTCAGAAAGCTCCGTGATCACAGTCGTATCCATACCATCGAGAGTTCCCTTTAACTGTGCATACTCAAATACCATTGCTTCCAGAGGTGTATTACCGGTACGCTCGCCAATGCCAAACAGTGAACAGTTGACACCGCTTGCACCATATAACCATGCAGTTGTTGAATTGTTGACTGCCTTATAAAAATCATTATGTCCATGCCACTCGATCTGTGAAGAAGGCACACCGGCATGTGTTGTCAGGCCATAGATAATTCCAGGTACACTTCGTGGAATCACTGCACCAGGGAAGTTTACACCATATCCCATGGTATCACAGGCACGTACTTTAATCGGGATCTTATATTCCTCCTGCAACTTCATCAGTTCTACGCAGAACGGAATAACAAATCCATAAATATCTGAACGGGTAATATCCTCCAGATGACATCTTGGGCTGATACCTGTCTCAAGACATTCACGAATGACGCTGAGATACAGATTCATAACCTCGCGTCTTGTCATTTTCATCTTATAGAAAATATGATAATCGGAGCAGCTGACAAGAATTCCTGTCTCACGAAGACCGATTTCCTTTACAAGTTCGAAATCCTGCTTGCTGGCACGAATCCATGCAGTTACTTCCGGAAATTTATATCCTCTCTCCAGACATTTGTACACTGCATCACGGTCCTTCTTACTATATAAGAAAAATTCACTCTGACGTACTTTTCCTTTCGGGCCACCCAATTTATGTAAATAATCATAAATAGTTACGATCTGATCGGTTGTGTACGGCGCACGGGATTGCTGACCATCACGGAATGTCGTATCGGTAATCCAGATATCTTCCGGCATATTATGCGGAACGATACGGTCATTAAATGCAATCTTCGGAATTTCTTCATAAGGAAACAGATTGCGGAATGTGTTCGGTTCATCCACATCAACAAGCTGATAAAAATGCTCCTCCAACTGTAACAGATTCGTCTTGTCATTCATAACTACGTCTCTCATCGTTAACTACTCCTTTGCCATGCATGAATAATTGTATACAATTATTACGTTTGATAACATTCTATCGATTTACCATGGTAAAGTCAATAGAAAAATTATGAAAAAGGAGAAAAAATTGGAACCCTTTTGGATAACGTGCGTATGTTATTAGTGTAAATATCATTTTGGAGGTCACTTATGAGTGATTTAGCTGCAACAAACTGTGGATGTTCATCTGAAAACGGATGCAATTCTATTATCTGGATCATCCTTCTTCTCTGCTGCTGTGGAGGTAACGGCTCCTGCTTCGGCGGTAACAACTGTGGTGGTGGCAATGACTGCTGCTGGATTATCATTCTCCTTCTGTTATGTGGAAACTGCGGCGGTGGCTGTGGTGGCTGCGGAAGCATCTGCTAAACATATGCAGTCAAAAAGAGGACCTATGTCAGGTCCTCATTTTCATTTTCGCTCTTTTTCTTTTTTCTCACGCTCCGCCTGTTTCTTTAAGGCCTGTTCAATCCCACATGTTGGAGATACCTTTCGCCTTTTCAGACATTCCTCATCAATTTCGTAAACACTGTTGCCATCAATAATCAGTTTTCCCATAGCTTTTTTATTTTAATATATGCATAAATCCGGAAAACTTACCATAGTATGGTAAAAAAAGAAGGCGATTCTATATGGAAGAACAAACCTCTGTTACATACGATGATATGGTACAGACAAGAAATGTGCAGATGTTAAAATCCATTATCCCGTTTTTAGATTTTCCGTCCCAGAAACCTGCAGCTATGCTGATACAATATTTAGAAATGCGAAATGCATACTCCGCTTTTTCCAAAAAAGATAACAGCATGGCTGCCTGTGCACTTCCAAGCGGAACCGACAGGCGCAATGCTATGCTGTCTGCGATTCGTCAGTACTGCTCGCCAAAAGAACAGGAAACCATTGACACTATTTTGAATCTGTTCTGTGTCATGGATAACTATGAATTATTTAACAGCTAAAAGGAGGCGTCCGATGGATCCGTCATTTTTTAACAATGCCGCTTTTTCTAATATGAGTCCGGAAAAAATGCAGTTTCTGCTTGCGTTTGCGCAGAAAGACAAACCCAAAAACATGAAAGATATTATGCCATTTCTGCTTTCTAATATGAAACAGGCAAAAGATCAGAATCTTGATTTCAGCAAGCCTGAGGTGCAACTGATCTGTGAACTTTTATCCAAAGATTTACCCGCTCCGGAACAAGAGCGGGTTAAAAAACTTATGAATCTTTTAATGGGATGATCAATAACTTATCTATCGGGGAAAGGCTTTGTCCTTTCCCGTCTGTACCTTCGAGGTACTTTTCGCCCGCAGACTCGAACAATACATATAAATTATCTTCATCAATGTCGATTTCCTCCGAGCAAGGCGGCATCTCAATGGTACGTGCCGGATGATTCGGCCGCGTCGCAAGCGATGTCACAGAAGTATAATTATAAATATAGGACGAGCGGTTACGTCCATAAGAACTGCTTAAATATACCGCGCCGGAATCGTCAAATGCCACTCCCTGTACTTTGGACGGAATTTTGTAATCGCTCAGTGCGACCAGTTTATCCTTTGAGCTGTCAAAGTGATATGCGACCATTTTGGAATTCATAAACAGCGTATGCGTTGCTATCCAAAGGCGTCCGCCATAATACGTGATGCAGGACGGTGTATTTTTTACCGAATACTGATCCACAACATCTCGCGCATCAACGACTTCTCCAACATTCTGATATGCCATATTTTTGATAAAATCATACGAAATACGTTCGATAGCATTTTCATATGAATTGCATACCCAGACATTATCTCCGTCAAATGCAATGCCTCCAAGATGACTGTTTTCATCCATTCCGAGTGTGATCATATACTGTCCGGTCTCACGATCCATCACCATAAGTTCTCCCATACAGTCATCTTCTGTCGAGTAAGACGTAATCAGCACAAAGTCATCCGTAAAACAAACGCCCTGTGGACATTGTGATTCACTGAAGATATACTGGTTGAGCAAATCATCCTGCCGCGTGTCCGGCATGCCCGGTATATCAATGGAATCATAAAAAGAAAAATCCAGATCCTTGAGCAATACCGTATTTTTATCACCGCTTTTTGTGTGGTAATCATAATTCAATACATTCTCCCGATTGTTGATCTGCGGAGTCCACTTTGCATAAAGGATATATGTTCTCGGACGATCTGTGGAAATATACTTCACCTGTTTATGGTGGCTTCTGTCTGTATACCAGCCTGCAAAACGATATCCCTGCCGATACGGTGCATACAGTATTTGCTCTCCGGTATGCACTCCATATCGTGTCCGGTTCCGCTCGTTTGGAATACCACCGCCATTAAAATAACATACTTCAACATCCTTTTGGTTGGACCACAGATGCGTCTGTGTATCAAAAGAAGAACCCGAAGGGGCATACGCCTCCCCTTCGAGTTCCTGTGCCTCTGCCACATAGGGCATCATGAAATTTAAAATTGTAATTGAAATTATAACTGATAATGCAAATCTTCTTACATTATTCTTCCATGTCAACAAGCTTACTAGCCCTTTCTTCAATTTGTTTTGCAGCCACATCATCCGGCGCCTGCTCATAGCGGGCAAATTCATAAGAAAATGTTCCGCTTCCACTGGTGATCGAACGAAGCTGCGTATTATATCCATACAACTCGAGATATGGGATATCTGCAATGATTTCCTGATATCCGTTCTCCGCATTCATACTCATAACTCTGCCGCGCCGCTTATTCAAATCTCCCATAATATCTCCGGTATAAGCATCCGGCACAACAACTTTGAGTGATGCGATCGGCTCAAGAAGTACCGGCTTTGCTTCCATGAATCCTTTCTTGAACGCCTGTGCAGCAGCTACTTTAAATGCCATCTCCGAAGAATCTACCGGATGGTACGATCCATCATACAATACAGCTTTCACGCCAATAACCGGATATGCTGCAAGAGGTCCCTTCTTTACCGCTTCTGCAATTCCCTTCTCGACTGCCGGGAAGAAATTTTTCGGAACAGCACCACCTACCACACACTGGTCAAATTCATACGGCTCATCCAGATTTCCAGATGGCTCAAATGTCATTTTAACATGACCATACTGTCCATGTCCACCGGACTGCTTCTTATATTTGTATTCTACATCCGCTTTCTTACGCAATGTTTCGCGGAACGCAACTTTCGGACGCGTCAGCTCAATCTCTACTTTATATTTATCCTTGAGCATACTTGCCACGATTTCCAAATGCTGATCTCCCATGCCATAAAGAAGTGTCTGGTGATTTTCCGCATCGTTTACATTGCGCAGCGTCAGATCTTCCATCAGCATTTTCTGTAAGGACTGGGAAATTTTATCCTCGTCGCCTTTGTTCTTTGCTTTATAGCGCATCGACACATATGGTTTGGAAATATTAGCACGTAAGTAAGCAACCGGATTGTTTCTTGTAGAAAGAGAATCTGTTGTCAGTGACTTTGCAAGTTTTGCCAGTGCTCCGATATCACCTGCATGGAGTTCACTGACTTCTTCCGCCTTATTTCCCCTAAGCACATACAGACGTCCGATTTTTTCGTCACAGTCTCTGTGATAGTTGTATAAGATATCATCTGTCTTTAACACACCGGAATTTACTTTGATCAGTGAGTACTTTCCAATATAAGGGTCTACAATCGTTTTAAAAATATACGCGCTTTTTGGTTTCGCAAAATTATAATCAGCCTGATAAACCTCATTGGTCTTGGTATTGATACCTGCACATTCGCGTTTGTCAGGGCTAGGGAAATATTTCACAATATCTGCCATAAGTGTATACATACCACGGGCTAAAATATTAGATCCCATGAGAACCGGTACGATCGAGCCATCGATTACATTAACGCGTAATGCCTGTCGGATTTCATCTTCCGAAAATTCATCCCCGTTAAAATAGCGTTCCATAAATTCTTCGCTTGTCTCCGCGACTGCTTCAAGCAACGCATCTCTGCAAATGCCAAGATTTTCTTTGGAATATTCCGGCACCTCAAATTTGTCGACTTCTCCCTTTTCATTCCAGCGTTTTGCCTTCTGCTGAACGACATTTACATAGCCGACAAACTGCTCATTCTCACGAATCGGTAAATGAAATGGAGCAATCTTCTTTCCGTACAGTTCCTGCAGATCTTCAACTACCTGACGATAGCTGGCATTATCAATATCCATATCCGTAACAAAGATCATACGCGGAAGTTTGTATTTCTCACACATTTCCCATGCACGCTTGGTTCCGGTCTCAATGCCCGCCTTTCCGGAAACCACAATAATCGCAGCGTCTGCTACCGATACCGCCTCTTCTACTTCTCCCACAAAGTCAAAATATCCAGGTGTATCCAGAATATTTACCTTTACATCGCCCCACGGAATCGGGATTACCGATGTATGGATGGAAAACTGCCGCTTGTTTTCTTCTTTGTCATAATCACTTATCGTGTTGCCGTCTGCGACGGTTCCCATTCGAGTGGTCAATCCTGCCAGATATGCCATCGCTTCTGCCAGAGATGTCTTGCCACAACCCCCGTGGCCCAAGAGAACTACATTACGAATCTTATCAGTTGTGTAAATATTCATAGAAAAACCCTCCTGTAAAATACTTTTCAGAACTTTTATATTCTGATACCCCATCACTATATGGATATATTGTACTAATTTTTCTATACTTTTACAATACTTTTATGCAATTTGTTATATGATACTTTATTGTTCTGCAATTTTAGCAGCAAGTTCCTCCAGATATGCCCATCGTTCCATCTTTTCCTCAATAGCAGTCTCAAGCTCTGTCTTTTCTTTTGTCAGTTCATTTAACTTTACAAAATCCCGTGCGCATTTTCCCATTTCCTCGTCAATCGCATCCATGCGCTCTTCCATGGCAGAAATATCATCTTCGATGGTCTCATATTCTTTTTGTTCTTTGTAGGTAAATTTGAGTTTTTTTGCATGTGTCCATGTCTCTTTCGAGTCTGTTGCATTCTCTTCTTTTACTTTATTCCCGGATGGTTCAAAAGATGCACGGGAGTTCAGTTTTCCTTCTTCCATTGCCCGGTTATGGTAATCACTGTATCCGCCCTCATACTGGCAGAGAACTCCGCCTTCTTCAAAAGCAAAAATGCGGCTTACAATGCGATCCAGAAAATACCGGTCATGAGATACGGTGATTACAATTCCCTCATAATTATCCAGATAATCTTCCAAAATCGTAAGTGTCGTAATATCCAGATCGTTTGTCGGCTCATCTAAAATCAGAACATTCGGAGCTTCCATCAGGACACGTAAAAGGTTTAATCTTCGCTTTTCTCCACCGGACAGTTTTTCAATCAGACCGTACTGTTCCTCCGGTGGAAACAGAAATTTATCCAGCATCGATGATGCAGACACCAGTCCATCCCTGGTGCGGACATATTCCGCCGTATTCTTGATATAATCAATGACACGCAGCTTCGGGTCCATGTAGGCAATCCCTGCGGATGCATCCTGTTCAATTTCCTGGGTATAATAACCGATCTTAATGGTCTGTCCAATGGTGACAGAACCGGAATCCGGCGCTATACGGCCATCAATAATCTTCATTAACGTTGTCTTTCCACATCCGTTGCTTCCAACAAATCCCACACGATCATTCTTTAAAAAGATATAGGAAAAATCATCGATCAGTATTTTATCTCCATATGCTTTGTGAATATTCTCAAGCTCTACTGTTGTGCGTCCCATGCGCGAGGTAATGGAACTCATTTCTACCTTACGGTCGATCTCAGGCGCTTTCTGATCTCTTAATTCTTCATATCGCTGAATGTGCGCTTTCTGTTTGGTCGAACGTGCACGTGCCCCGCGCTGCATCCATTCGATTTCTTTTCGAAGAATCGACTTTCGCTTCCGTTCCCCTGCCCATGCAATATCTTCCCGTTCCTGCTTTGCAGTCAGAAAACCGGAATAGTTGGTGTCATAACTGTATATTTTTCCTTTGTCCACCTCCACAATACGATTGCAGACGCTGTCAAGAAAATAGCGGTCATGTGTAACCATTACCATCGTTCCCCGGTAATTCTTCAGATAATTTTCCAGCCACTCCGCCATCTCCGCATCAAGATGGTTCGTTGGCTCGTCCAAAAGCAGAACATCACATGGCGTCAAAAGCACAGCTACCAGCGCCAGTCTTTTTCTCTGACCTCCGGATAAATGCCCGGTCTTTTCCTCAAAATCATATATGCCAAGACGTGTCATCATATTCTTTGCTGTACTTTCCAGATTCCAGCGCTCATGTTCTTCCATTACCTCGTCTTTGTGTGTACTTCCTGTCTTTGCATAAGAAAGAACACTCTCTAAAACCGTATCCTCAGCACGAAACTCCGGCATTTGCGGAAGGTAACGAATTACAAGATTATTCGCACGGATTACCTCACCGGTATCCGGCTCCTCCAGCCCTGCAATGATTTTTAACAATGTGGATTTTCCGGTTCCATTAATGCCAATGATTCCGACTTTTTCCCCTTCCTGCAAATAAAAGGATGTATTATCGAATAATTTGCGATGCGTAAATGTTTTGCTTATATTGTCAACCGTAAGTAAATTCATACGAAACCTCTTTTCTATGTTTGTTCTCGTAACATCATAATATATTTTTAAAATACATTCAAATAATATTGTTTTTTATTTCTTTAATACTTTAACGCTTAAAAGTGTTGACGAAACAAAATATTATAGTAAAATAGATAGTACATTGTAAAAGAAGGGAAATAACCATGAATTTTCAAAAGATCGGCTTTATCGGACTCGGCCTTATCGGCGGTTCCATTGCCAAAAAAATAAAAGCAAACTGTCCCGAAACACAGATTTATGCGACGGCACATCATATCGAAACGATTCAGGAAGCACATAAAGAAGGAATCATTGCAAACAGTAATCTGCTTTCCATGTCAGATTTTTCTGAATGTGACTGTATCTTTTTATGTGCGCCGGTACAGCGAAATCTCGATTATCTGGCGCAGTTAAAAGATATCATAAAAAAGGATTGTTACATTACAGATGTCGGCAGCACCAAAACAGAAATCCACGAGGAAGTCATCCGCCTTGGCATGGAAGCCAACTTTATCGGAGGTCATCCAATGACCGGCTCCGAAAAGACCGGTATATCAGCCGCCAACGCTGCCTTACTGGAAAATGCATACTATATCATTACACCGACCGCGGTAACTCCGCAAAAAGATGTTATGGACTTTCGGGATTTTGTTGTCTCACTCGGCTCTCTGCCATTGATTCTTGATTATAAAACACACGATTACTCTACCGCCGCTATCAGTCATCTGCCACACATGATTGCTTACACACTGGTAAATCTCGTGCAACAGAATGATGATGAAAACGGCACCATGAAACGGATTGCTGCCGGAGGCTTCAAGGATATTACAAGAATTGCTTCCTCATCACCGGTGATGTGGCAGAATATCTGTGCATCGAACCGCACGCAGCTTCTCTGTCTGATGGACAAATATACCGATCTGCTCGGACAGTTACGGCATTTGATTGAACAGGAAGATGAACAGGGACTTCTTAATTTCTTTCAGCAGGCAAAAGATTACCGTGATTCCTTTGCATTGCCAAAAATCAAGTCTCCGACCGAC
>URYB01000076.1 GCA_900552085.1 uncultured Lachnobacterium sp. | reverse complement strand
TTATCCGATATCGTAAAGCAGTTGCACAACTCTTCCTGCCGAGGATCAATATCCGCGATTTTAAAGCCCTGTGTCACTGGATAACCGTCACGAATCAGTCCACGTATAATTCCAGTGATGGTCGCATATACCGGAACCCATTCGGAAGATGTCTGAATAAAGGCAATTTCTTCGCCCTGCGTAACAATATCGCCAATCTTATGCACATTTTTGAGGATTCCATGCGCATCTGCATGAATGACACGTTCCTTCGCGTAACCACCGATATTTCCCGGAATTCCTGTGTTTGGTACTGCCTGTCCACTTCTTATAATGCGGCCGAGATTGTGGCCACGCTTGGTTTCTATAACAATGTCCACATCTTCGCCGGCTGTAAATCCTGGTCCAAGCGCAACGGTAAGTTCCGCCATCTTACGATTTGTGCCGAGGTTTTTCTTTGCGATGATGGCATCTACGACGATCTGCGGTTTCAACTGACGAATGCTTTTTCCCTGTGGATCTACCAGGACGGGCACCTCACCGGCATCCCACGCCTGCTGCATCTGTTCGCTGTTTTCCACCAGAACTCCCGTCATACCTTCCACGGTGACTCTGCCCTCATATACGACTTCGGACAATGCCACCTGCCGGCGGATTGCTGCGGGATGTTCAGCCTCTAACGCAAGCACACGAAAGCCAGCCGCCCAAAGCCTGTGAATCGTTCCTGTTGCCAGATCCCCGGCACCTCTTACAATAATTAATGCATCTTTTTTCATCTTAATATAACTCCATTACTGTCATTGTCTCCCACTCTATTCCGGCCTGTTGCAGTTTGCCTGCAATATGCTCCTGTTCCTGTGGTTCGGTTTTCCATGCCAGTCCGCATCCAGCCTTGATTTCTCCCGGTACTGGAATCATTCTTCCACAGATTCCATTCTCCTGACAAAACTTTTCCACACGAAGTGCCTGTGTTGTCGTGGAAAAGGTTATGATTAATTGTCTGTGTTTCTGACGCATTTGTTACTCCTCTGCCAATGTCCGGATTGCCTGAATTGCGGTATCAATTTCCTGTTCGGTATTATAATGTGAAAAGCCAAAACGCACCGCTCCCTGTGCGGTCGTGCCAAGAGCCTCATGGATTCTTGGCGCACAATGTGCACCGGAACGCACCGCAATCTGCTCATTCTCCCAAAGCCAGTCACTGACCTCTGCCGAATCATAATCTCTGATATTCAAAGACACGGTTGCCACACGTTCCTCCGTTGTAAAATCACCATACAAATGAACTCCTTTGATGTTTGAAACACCTTCGATAAACCGCCTGGAAAGTTCCATCTCACGCTTGTAAATGTTCTCAATGCCCATACGTTCCAGATAAGTCAGTGCCGCATGTAATCCGGCAATCCCATGTCCATTTAACGTTCCGGCTTCTAATGCCTCCGGCATTGCCGACGGATGTGCATGTTCGTAGCTAAGTATCCCACTGCCTCCTACCTTCAAAGGGCGCAGCGCAATTCCTTCCCGCACATAAATCCCACCGGTTCCCTGTGGTCCGAGCAGTCCCTTATGTCCGGTAAAACATAAGATATCAATGCCATCCCGCTGCACATCAATTGGTAAAATGCCCGCCGTCTGTGCTGCATCTACAATCAGAAACAGACCATGTGCATGCACAAAATCCGCGACTCGCGAAAGATCCGTCACATTGCCCGTCACATTGGATGCATGCGTGACAATGACCGCTTTGGTGTTCTCACACAATGCCTGTTCCATCTGGTCATACAAGATCTGCCCTTTCGCATCGACCGGAAGAAAGCTCACAGATACCCCGTTTTTTTCCATCTGATACAGAGGACGAAGCACGGAATTATGCTCACAGTCCGTCGTAATGACATGATCTCCCGGCTCTAACAGACCAAAAATGGCCGTATTTAATGCCTCGGTTGCATTGCTCATAAAACTGATGCGGGATGCATCCGGAATATGAAAAAGCGCTGCCAGTTTTTCCCTTGTATCATAAATCATTCGGGATGCATCCATCGTAGGTGCATGGGCGCCTCTCCCCGCATTTCCAAATGTGCGCAGTGCCTGCACGACCGCCTGCTCGACTTCCGGCGGTTTTGGAAGTGAGGTTGCCGCATTGTCAAAATAGATCAAGGTTTTACCACCACTTTCGCCTGTGTCATTTTCTCCGCGATCACATACATATTGGTCACTTCACCTACCTGAAGCTTTTCCGTCAGTCCATAATGATTCAGACAAGTTCCACAGGTCAGAATCTCCACGCCCTGTGCCTCCAGCGACTTCAAATCTTCGAGTGTCGGTGCCCCTTCGCAGGTCAGAAAAGCGCCTCCGTTATAGAAAAGAATCGTAGAAGGAAGTTCCTCCTGCTGGGTCAGCGCATAGACAAAACCCTTCATCAGAATACTTCCAAGTTCATCATCGCCCTCGCCCATTTTGCTGGAAGAAATGACAACAACAACCTTATCTCCTCTGGCATCTGTCGCGCAAACTTCCTCTGCCGGCTCCTTTTCTCCCTCATCCGAAGGGTTCACTTCTGTTACGGATAAAACAACCCGGTATTTTTGTTCCTCAAGTTTTTCAGATGTTACACCATATCCTTTCTGATTTGCCATCTTGGTAAGATTCTGTACGGCAATCTCATTATCAACCAGTACTTCCACCTCACCCGGCTGCTGCAACTGTTTGATAGCGTTCTTTGTTTTCACTACCGGAATCGGACATGCATCGCCCATTGCATTTACTTTTACCATTTTCTTTCCTCTACCTTGATTTGTATTCATTTATTTGTTTTCATCTATTAATCTACATAACCACAGTTATTTCTTTTTCCGTCTTTAGCAGAACTTCTCCTACAATTTCTGCCGGCATTCCTGCTGCCTGCAATTCTGCAAGCATCTCCTTCGCCTGCGCCGGTGCAACTGCCAAAAGCAGACCTCCGGACGTCTGCGGATCAAACAAAACCTCCTCCATGGCAAACGGCACATTTTCAAATGCCACATATGCCTGGGTATGATTGCGGTTTCGCTGTCCCGCCGCTGTAAGTAAAAACTCATCGGCATAATCAAGCGCCTGTGGAATTACCGGGATTGCATTTGCATCAATCCGGCAGGAAAGTTTTCCATCCATCATTTCATGGAGATGTCCGAGAAAACTAAATCCTGTCACATCTGTACAGGCATGTACTTCGTATTTCCGGCTGATTGCAGAAGCATATTTGTTCAATGTTGTCATGGAAGCGATTGCCTGATTCATCGCCTCTTTGGAAGCTTCCTGCACACGGTTCGCCGTACAGATAATTCCGACACCAAGTTTCTTTGTCAGGATCAACTGATCCCCCGGCTGTGCCGTATTGTTCTGGTACATATGCTGCGGATGAACGACACCGGTCAACGAAAGGCCGGATTTAACATCACTGTCCGCGATAGAATGCTCGCCTGCGAGTGTTCCGCCCGCCTCAATGACTTTTTCCGTGCCGCCCTGCATAATTGCACCAAGGATATTCAGATCCATCTGTTCCGGGAAGCACACGATATTCAGCGCCGTCTTTACCTCTCCGCCCATCGCATAGACATCGCTCAAAGCATTGGCAGCGGCAATCTGTCCAAACGTATAGGGATCCTCTACCATCGGCGGGAAAAAATCCAGTGTCTGCACAATCGCTATATCGTCCGATATGCGGTACACTGCCGCATCATCCCGGCTGTCATATCCTACGAGTAAATTTTCATCCATTGGTCCCTTCGGAAGTTTTTCAAGTACCCGGCTGAGCACACCAGCACCTAACTTTGCCGTACAGCCTCCGCCTTTACAAAATACGATTTTTTCACTCATCTGGCACACTCCCCCTCTCGTCCCAGAAGAATATTCAGTCCATGCGTGAGTGTGTCCAAAATATAGCCAAGACTTTCCTCAACCGCTTTTGGACTTCCCGGCAGATTTATGATCAGTGTCTTTCCCCGTATCACACTGACACCACGGCTGAGCATCGCCCGTCTGGTAATCGTCATGCTGTATGCACGGATTGCCTCTGCGATGCCCGGCGCATTTCTCTCTGCAACCTGCATCGTCGCTTCCGGCGTTACATCGCGTGTGGAAAATCCGGTGCCTCCCGTGGTAAGAACCAGATCACAATGCAGCTCATCCGAAAGTCGGACCAGCTCCTGTTCAATCTCCTTCTGTTCATCCGGCAAAATCCGGTAAGACAACACCTGATACAAATCATCCGGCAACATCTCTTTTATTTTGACCCCGCTTAAATCTTCGCGATTGCCTGCGGCTCCCTTATCACTGAGTGTCACAATTCCAACTGTAAACATCTTATTTCTCCTGTCTGATATAATGTCCGCTTTTTCCACCGGATTTCTCTACCAGGTGAATATCACTGATTTCCATTCCCCGGTCCATCGCCTTGCACATGTCGTAAATGGTAAGAAGCGCAACACTTACCCCCGTGAGTGCCTCCATTTCCACGCCGGTCTTTCCCACGCAGGATGTCTTGCAAAAAGCGATCACTGCAGATTCTTCTTTTGACATTTCATATGTGATCTCGCAATTGGTCAACGGAATAATATGACAGAGCGGAATCAGTTCGGCATTCTTTTTTGCCGCCATAATTCCGGCAATCCGCGCCACACCAAGGACATCTCCCTTTTTTGCCGTATGGTTCGTGATTGCCTCATACACTTCCTGACTGACTTTTATTTTTCCGGTGGCAACTGCCACGCGATACGTATCATCCTTCGCGTGTACGTCCACCATCACGGCATTTCCCTGTTCATCAAAATGTGTAAAATCACCCATTGTTTTCCTCGTTATCTGTGTCTTTTAATTTTGTAACTGCTATATGCTGCACGCCTGCCTGCTGCAAAGCGACTGCAATTTTTTGTGCACTGTGCATTCGCTCCTGCGTATCACATTTGTTCAGCACCACATAATATTCCCGTTTTCCCACAGATTTTCTTGCGCCCCGTTCCGATAAAAGAATCTTCGCAAGATCCGCTTCCTCGATGCGATGTAGTAACGGTTTCTGCAAAAAAGCGACGACCTGCCTGCTGCGAAAGCATCCGGCTTCTATCGTCTCTCCAAGGACATCCAGCCCTGCGACAGCGATCACAATGTCGCATTCCTTTGGAATGACCGGTTCGTACTCTGCTGGTACTTTACAGGGACGCATTTTGGCACCATCTGCTTCTACCAGTATCTGTTTTGCACGCTTTTGATACGCATGCAATTCTGTTTCTGGCAACGCATTCAGTTTTCCTGCCAGACCCGGCATTCCGACTACCGCATAGAGTTGTGCATCCCACCGCCTGCATGCCGCTGCCATCGTTGTCACATAACTTCCATCTTCCGGCATCCGTATATGCGTGGTCGTCGTAATCAGCGTTGGAACATTCTGTTTTTCATAAGTATCTCCAAAGAAATACATAAGCGTTGTCTTTCCGCCACCACCGACAAGCGCAATCGTATGCTTTTTTCCGTCCACAAGAAACGGAAATGCCGCTTCCGGCAAAGCGGCTTCTAATATCTGATTATGCAAGGTGAAAATCTGTGGTTTCATCTTCCTCTCCAAAAGAAAAGCCCATCTGCGATCTCCTTCGCGACAGGCTTTTGTTCTTTATCCTAACAGGTTTCGTACCATCTCGGCATCAAATGTAACAGAGGCTACATGATCTGCTTCAATCTGATACAACGCGTTGGCTGCAATATGCTCTGCCGCCTGCTCCAAATCACGGATCCCCGATGTATTTTTATATTTTTCAATGACTGCCTCCAGTGCCTCCGGAGTAATGATACATTCCTCCTCACGAAGACTCATGCGCTTTAATACTTTCGGCAATGCAAACTTGGAGAAGATCACTTTCTTTTCTTCAGAAGTATAATCCGGAATATCAATTACTGCAAAACGTGACATCAACGGTGCGCTGATATTCTCCTTGTCGTTGGCTGTAGCGATCGGATATACGCCCACGGTAGGAATCATACATTCCATATAGTTATCTGTAAATCCAAGATTGTCCAAAAGTGTCAGCAATACATCTGCCGGATTTCCATTTCCTTTTCCGGATGCTGCCTTGTCCAGCTCGTTGATAATAAAAACAAGGCTGGATTCGCCCGCCATCGAAAATGCATCCATAATGATACCCGGTTTTGCATTGGCATATACACGGGAGCTTCCGGTCAGCTGCTCCGGATCATTGATGGAACTCATATCGAGCGTTGTCCACGGCAGCTTTAAAATACGGGCAACTGCATAAGCGATCTGTGATTTACCGGTTCCGGCCGGTCCGACAAGAAGCAGTCCATAGGCCGGTAATGTATGGGTACGATTGATCTGAATGATCGTCTCGATAATTCTCTGTTTTACACGCTCAATTCCATAAAGTTCCTCATCGAGAATGCGACGTGCCTCCTGTGGATCGATTGCTTCAAAATAGTTGCTCTTCCACTGGATATTCATCATGATTGAGAGCGCTCTCTGTGCATGTCTGCGCTCCTCCGGTGATACCTCGTTCGAACGTGCCACTGCCAGATTTCTTCTCGCCCAGAGACGAATATTATCCGGAAGTGTTCTTCCCGCACAGGTCATGAAGTCCGTGATACTCTGTAAGCTGGTAAGCTTCATATCATCGCCTTCCTCTTCCTGCTCATCCTCATCGATTTCCTCTGTCGGCGCACTGCTTGCAAGAAGACGCTCGATCATAAACTGCAGGAAACCGTCCTCTGCCGACAATTTGGTTCCACCACCAAACGCGATCTCGCGAATCTTATATACGGCATATCCTTCTTCGTTATTTTCGCCGGACAGGCGTACATTGATATGGTTTTCGCCAAGCCAGCGCAGCAGACTGGTAAAACGCGCATCGATACGGATAATATCCGCACTGATGGTTCCCTCCTCTTCTTCAAACGCAAATGAAGTGCGCTTGATTGGATTGGTAAATACACCACTCGAATGGTGCTTCCACTGTTTCTTTGTATTGTCCAAAACCATGATTGGATGCTCCGCACTCGGCACGGATTCATTGGAATGGAATGTCTCGTAGGTGCATACGGCATCTTTCTTTTCGTCTGGTGTATTGCTGAAATCAAATACTGGCATTTTATTTTTACTCCTTTGTGGATTGAAATCTGTTTATCGGATTTATTATACCAAATCTCAGACCTTAGGACTAGTGTCTTACGGTATAATTTCTCATACATCCACTTTTTTCTTCCGATACTGCAATGGCGAAATCTCATATGCCTGACGGAAACTGCGGATAAAATGACTGACGTTCGGGAAACCAGATAAAAGTGCAATCTCTGTCACTGAATTTTCTGTGGTCTCCAGCAGATTTTTTGCGCAGCTCAACCGCAAATGCATGACATAACTGGAAAAAGCCAGCGAAAAATGCTGTTTAAAATAGCGCGAAATATACTTGGGTGACAAATGAAATTCCTCTGCCAGATCCTCAAGCGTCAATTTCTCCGTGTAATGATTCTGGATATAATCTAACATCTCCCGCTGCATGTTGGTGTTACTTCCCTGCTCCGGCAGAAGAAATCCATCTTCCTCTGCAATGTACTGCACCATCTCAAGAAGCCGTATGCGTGTCTGTATCTGTCTTTGCATTTCCTCTGTCTGGCTGCGCTTTTTACTTTTATCGTTGACCGCGATGACTTCATCCAACAACCTTCTTATCTCTTGCTCACATTTACAGTCACTTCCCTTTGCCGGAAAAAGCAGCTGCCCCTGGCGCAGTGGCAAAAACAGATTGCGCTCCAGATCATCCATTGTCTGAAAGGAAAGAAACAACAGTGGAAACAGCAATGTGTAATACCGCACTCCGGTATCCTGGCTTCCCATCAGATGCAGTTCTCTGGGATTTACAAAAAACATATCATTCTTCTTTCCCTCGTAATCCCTGCCTTCAATGCGCACATGAAGTGTACCTTCTTTTATATAAATAATTTCCATCTCTTCGTGCCAGTGTACCGGGATCTGAAAAGCGTGGGGAATATCCCGCAAATAATACTGATCATAAGGATATTGTTTTGTTCCGTGTGTCACATCTTCTTTTAATTCTGGAATCATAGTTTCTCCTCGAACGAACTTGCCTGTCTCTATATTTATTTGGTCATTAAGGTATACATCGACGATACCTTTTCCCCTTATAATTATATCATAATATCAGTAATATGGAAATAGTGCAATTTTCAGATGATATAACGCAAGATTTTCCTTTATAAAGGGGGTAATATGGAAGAAAAGAAAAACTATTCAAAATCAATTATAAGAAGGAAGAATATACTTATGGACAATCCACGTAAAAACCTCACACAACTTTTTGTCCCGATCGCATTAGAAACCCTGTGCTACATGCTCGCCGGTATGATCGACACACTCATGCTGTCCTCGGTCGGTGATAGTGCCGTCGGCGCGGTAGGTACCGCAAATACCTATATCAGCATTTTTATTATCATGTTCAACATTGTTTCCTCGGGCATGATTGCAGTCATGACGCAGTACATCGGTGCCAACCAGCCCGGTATCGCTTATCAGGCAAGACAGCTCGGTCTGCTTTTTAATGCAATCCTCGGAGTTGTCTTATCCGGATTACTGCTTTTCTATTCCGGCTCTGTGCTGACGCTTGTAGGGGTCGCTCCAAAACTGATGGATTATGCCGGAACATATCTAAAAATTGTAGGGGGTTCCTGTATCCTCAATGCACTGATTCCTATTTTTTCAAGTTATCTGCGTGCATTTGGACATTCCAAAGAACCTCTGATTGCAACACTGTGTGCCAATATATTGAACTTTATTCTCAATGCAGTCTTTCTTTTTATCATGGACTGGGGCGTTGCCGGAGTTGCTGCTGCCACGGTAATTTCACGCATTATGAATCTTGTGATCGTCATATGCCTTTCCCATTTCCTGGTGCATGCAAAACAAAGTCCGGAGCGCCAGAAAAACAGTCTTGTTCTGCGTCAGATTGTCCGTGTCGGACTTCCTTCCGCATGTGAGACTGCATTGTACAATATCGCTATGACACTGACCATTCGTTTTCTCAATCAGATGGACGCTGACGGTGTCAATGTCACCGCCCGCTCCTACGCTGCACAGATTACGAATTTCTCCTACTGCGTAGGTGCCGCACTGGCGCAGGCAAACGCCATCATGACCGGCTGGCGGATCGGTGCCAAAGAATATGAAGCTTGTGACAAAGGCACAAAAAAAGCTGCTATCATCGGAGTGATAACAGCAACTATTCTTGAAACGATTTTTGCCTTGACAAGTGGAACACTTATGCATATTTTTACCGACGACCCTACAATGATCGCACTGGTTGGTAAACTGCTCGCCATCGATATTGCACTCGAAATCGGGCGTGTTACAAATCTCGTTTACGGTCAGGCTCTAAAAACGAGCGGAGATGCAATCTTCCCTACAATCATCGGTGCAGCCTTTATGTATCTTTGCATGGTAGGTGGCACGTATTTCTTTGGTATTCATCTCGGTCTGCTGGTGGTCGGAGCCTATATCGGTATGGCAAGTGATGAATGTGTCCGTGCCGTCTGTATGTACCTCCGCTGGAAAAGCGGAAAATGGAAATCCAAAGGATTTCTATGATTTCTTACATAAATCTTTTACAACCTCTCCTGCAATGATCAGTCCTGCTACGGATGGCACAAATGCTACGCTGCCCGGAATATCCCTGCGCTCCGTGCATTTATGTGCTGCCCCCGGCGGGCAGATACAATGTGTCCTGCAGCTGATCGACATATCTTCAATCGGACGTGTCGGGACTTCTTCGGAATATACGACCTTCAGTTTTCGAACCCCACGCTTTTTTAATTCCCTGCGCATTACTTTTGCCAGTGGACCGACCTTTGTCTTATAAATGTCTGCC
>URYB01000075.1 GCA_900552085.1 uncultured Lachnobacterium sp. | reverse complement strand
GTAAGATCATCCGTATCTGCCATCACGCCAAGCGGATGCGGTCTGCCTTTTGCAAGCGCTGCAACGGTTTCCCTCTGATTTCGGTTACAAAGCAAAAGTACATGATTCTTTTTCTGTTTTTTATCAAACGTATGATGCGTGATTCCTTCATACATAATGATAATACGACGCAGGGCACGCACTTCTTCTTCGATGTGTTTCTGATTCTCTACGGTCCGTTCTTTTGAAAGCAATGCATCCAATTGTTGCTTTAACTGTGGCAAAAGCGGTTCCACATCAAATTTTGCCAAAGCTTCCAGATAAGCACTTCGGACAAACAGTGTCTGTTCCTTCTGATAGGAAGTAAACAGTTTTTCCACTGCCGGCTCATATTCGATTTCGCCTAGTAACAATGCTGCATTTTTTCTCGTCTTTGCATCGTCACTTTCCAGCCAGTCCCAGAAAAGCGATTCGTTTTCTTCTGCAAATGTCTCTGCCTGCGTATACGCCTGCTCATCTGCATTCTTTTTCAATTGTGCCCGCAAAGCACTGAGATTACTGCGCACATTCTTTTGTTCTTTCAATTCCTGATAGATTGTTTCCAAAGAAATACTCCTTTATATCTATGTTATTGCTATTTTAATTTATTTTTCGGTATTTTACAAGACTACGACTCTTTTTTGACACCGTGCTGCTGGATGTACGTCACCAGATCCTGTTTGAATGTATCCCATGCCTCTGTATGTTCCACAAAGTATTTCGGGCAGTTCTTCCCGGTCACATCATAATGTCTTATGACATCTTCCACACCAAGGTCATACCGTCCCATCAGCCAGGTCACAAGCTGTACCAGTGACTGATACGTCTGGTCATTGAATTTGCCTGTATCATCCGGGATGCAGCATTCAATCGCGATCGTATCCGAGTTCCGGTCATTGGATGCATATGCGATCTCATCACATGGAATGCACTGTATGATTTCTCCCTCCAGCCCAATCACAAAATGACTGCTCGCATGGGTAATATGTGATTCTGCCAATCCCGCAAAATAATCCCGGTTCTGCTGCGCCGTTGTTCCCGGGTTCGCTGTATAATGAACCACAATTCCGTTCACTTTTTCCAATGCACGTGCCGGTCTCGAATAATCGTTGATTGGAAGTAAATCCACATCCAGTTCTGGGCGGTTATCATTGTACAGTGTATCTGTAATCTGATCTGCTTTCACATAAGTTGTCTTTGCGTGGTTCTGCCGTATTCGCACAATCGCTCCGATTGCGATGAGAATCACGACAGCAATCAGGATTGTGATGAAAATGCGGGTATGCAGTTGTTTCTTACGTTTTGCTTTCTGGTAGGCGATGCGCGCCTTTGATCTTCTCTGTGCGTCTGTCAAGGAAGTTCTCCTTTTCTGCTCGTTGTATTCCGGTGTATTTTTCCTTATAAGTACGAAACAAAATACGATACCTCCATTGTACCACAAAAAAGAGATGTCTTGCGACATCTCTTTTGATTTCCTGCATATTTTCGGAATACACATATGTGCATCTTACATAATTTTGTGAACCCATCCTTCTGGTCCTTCGATCTCACCCATCTGGATTCCGGTAAGTGTCTCACGAAGCTTCTTTGTGTATGGTCCCATTTCTTCCATTCCACTTGGGAAGCAGATCTCCTTGCCGTGATCTACGATTTTTCCGATTGGGGAAATAACTGCTGCTGTACCGCAAAGTCCACACTCTGCGAAATCAGGTACCTCAGAGAATTTAACCTGTCTGTGCTCTACTGGCATGTTCAGGTACTTCTCTGCAACAACCATCAGAGATCTTCTTGTGATAGAAGGTAAAATACTGTCTGACTTTGGTGTTACGAACTTTCCGTCTTTTGTAATGAAAAGGAAGTTTGCTCCACCTGTCTCCTCAACATAAGTTCTTGTTGCTGGATCAAGATACAGATTCTCAGCAAATCCCTGCTTGTGTGCATCTACGATTGCATGTAAGCTCATTGCGTAGTTCAAGCCTGCCTTGATATGTCCGGTTCCATGAGGTGCTGCACGGTCAAAATCAGAAACACGGATTGTAATTGGCTTAGCACCACCCTTGAAGTATGGTCCAACTGGTGTAACCAGAATACGGAACTGATACTCATCTGCCGGCTTTACACCGATGACTGCATTTGTTGCGATCATGTATGGACGGATGTAAAGTGTTGCGCCGGAACCGAATGGTGGTACCCATGCTGCGTTTGCTCTGACAACCTGCTCTACAGCCTCTACGAAACGATCCTCTGGGAATACGGGCATCTCCAGTCTCTCACAGGAATCTTTCATTCTTGCTGCGTTTAAGTCCGGGCGGAAACATACGATATGTCCATCTTCAGTGGTATATGCTTTCAGTCCTTCAAAACAAGACTGTGAATACTGGAATACACCAGCACACTCATTTAATGTTACATTTGCATCTGTGACAATCGCTCCATCATCCCATTTGCCGTCTTTGTAATTGGATACGTAACGGTAATCTGTAGTCATATAACCAAATCCAAGATTGGCCCAATCAAGATTCTTTTTTTCCATTTCTATTTCTCCTCCAATTCTGTCACTTTGAAATGACTTGTTACGAATCCAGCACTCTATAACTTAGTGTTATGAAACACTGGGTTTGCTATTAATTGAAATCATTCTAGTACAATATTTTTCATTTGTCCATAGTTCCACTAAAATTTTCTATCAAAAATTTTTATAAAACCTATAACTTTATAACATTACTTTTGATTTTGCTTTGCTATGCTCAATTTTTTTGTTCAATTTACGGAACGGAATCGCAACAACCAGTCCGATAAAAAGAGAAATCAATACGTAAATACCAAGCGTCCGCAAGTCCTTCCAGTAATCATTCCGGTACATGCCGCCCACACACTCACGCAATGCATTCATGCAATAAGTAAATGGCAGGAATTTGTAGATCATCTGGTATACATTCGGCAGGACTTCGATTGGGAATGTTCCACCGGCACCAGCAACCTGAATGACCATAACAACCACAGCAATTGCCTCTCCGACATTTCCCATCGCAACGGTCAGCGAATAGATAAAAAGCGTAAACACAAAACTGCTCGCCGCTGCTGCCAGCCAGAATAAGAACGGATGCGGACACTGGATATTGATATAGAATAAATCTCCCAGTACCGTAATCGCTGCCTGAATCTGTCCGATCAGGAAAAATGTAATATACCTGCCAAAGAATGCATGCAGGGAACGAATCTCTTTTAAATCGTCCACACGTTTAACTTCCACATGGATCAGTGCGACAAGGATCAATGCCCCGACCCAGATCGCAAGTACTGTATAAAACGGTGCCATTGCTGATCCGTATGTTGCGATCGGATAAATTTCTTCTGTATCCATAGCAACCGGCGAGGAAACAAACTGTGCGATCATCTGCGGATCTGTTTTCAACATCTCAATGATTTCATTATATTGATCATTGCCGGAAAGTGCTTTCAGATTTTTGGACAGTTTGCGGATGTCCTTCTGAATGCCTGCAACATAATCCCGCGTCGCCGTAATATCATCGGTACCGGAATCCAATGTTGTCTTATACGCTTCCAATGCATTGCTGATATCGCCGAAGCTTCCCTCCACATTGTTAAGCATTGCACCTGTCTGAATCAGTGATTTTTCAATACTTAAAATTGTCTTGCTGACATTCGGATTGATGGAATAGGTAAAACTGTTTCGAATTTCCCGAAGGCTGTCCTTACAATCCTTAATGTCGAGTTTTAATGTATTTTTCAGATGGCGGAGGCTCTGCGCCGTCACTTTCCCATCTTTTTTGAATGTTTCAAGATCTTTTTCCAGCTGCTTATAACTTTTGTCTACTGCCGAAAGTTTCTTGTCAGTCTCCCCCAGAATATCTTTTAAAACAGTAAGTGTAGAACCTGTCACTTTTTTTACCGATTCGGTAGAGTTCTGCACTGTGCTGTATGTATCACCTTCCACGAGACCATCCACCTGCTCGTCGAGCACGCTCAGATCCTGATCCATGGAGTCGAGACTGATACTGATCAGTGATGACACGGTATCTGCGGTCTGTGCTCCGGACAAAACACTGCTTTGCATACTCGAAACCGTATCCTGACTGCTGTTAAAAAGCCCCTGCGTATTCAAAATCAATGTCTGTGCGGAATCCGCAAGATCCGATGCCGATCCAGTCACCAGCGAAAATGTATTTAAAATATCCACATAGGTCTGAAGATTTTTATCAATGCCATCCAGCTTATCCGTAGTAACCGAAACAATATCCACACCATTTTCATCCGTCTGGGAAAGCATCTCTCCCGATTCCGTCAGCACCTGTGTGAGCGTACTTACAAATGTTGTATTGATCTGCTCCTGTACCGCAGTCTTGGCTTTGGATGTAATTTTGGTCGCTATGGCATTTTTCTTGCTGTTCTCATAATAATCAATTGCCGGATTGACCGGATCCCCGCCAAGAAAACTGATCATCTTTTCGGTAAAATCTTCCGGCACGATCAATGCCGCATAATATTCTCCACTGCGAACGCCTTCTAATGTTTGGTCTTTGGAATCATCAAATACCCAGCCGATCGTGGTATTTTCTTTCAGGCCATCGATCATCTTGTCTCCGATATTTAATTCCAGCGAACCTACCGTAATGCCCACATCCTCGGAACACACACCAATCTTCATCTGGGAAATTGCGGATTCTCCGTATGGATTCCAGTTGGACATAATATTAAACCACGCATACAAAGCAGGAATGATGGACAGACCCATGACAATGACAATCGCTACGACATTGGAACGCATCCGCCGCATATCGGAAAGGAACACTCTAAATATTTTTATCATCTGTCTCCTCCTCCGTTTTTTCTGACGCACGAAGCATCATTTCTTTTGCGGTACTTGTGACACGATCCACTGCGTTATCCACAGCATTTTCAATCATGCCGGCTTTTTCCTCAAATCGGTCCACACTTTTTTCGAAACGGTCCATCTCGATCAGACTTTCCACTTCCCCATTCTTCTTTCCTTCGAGCTTATTGATATGATTCTGTAAATTGTAATCCATATATTCCACAACGATCAGATACACCGCCAGAATAAACAGGCTTATGATCCAAAGCGCCAGAAAAATAATCTTTGAGCTTTTCATCACCATAAGAAGGAAGAGAAATATTGCCGGAATAATATACAGACAACGCAGTCCGATCTTGATGCGCTTCTGATTCTTCTCGTGGCTTTTTTCTTCAAAATCCATGACCATTTCATAGAGATTTTCGAGTTTTTCTAATTTTTGCTTATCTGTTTCCAAATATAAGTCCTCCATCTTAAAGCATTTTTGTATCTTCCATTCGTTTTTCAATGAAGTGATTTAATCCGATAAACGGAATACGCACAACCAGTCCGATAAACAGTCCTGCCGCCGCAAAAATCAACAGTTTCAATAAATCAATAGTCAGATCCTGATGATACATTCCTCCGATGCACTCACGCATGCCGTTGATTGCATACGGAAACGGGAAGAAAATATACACTGAACGGAAAAAACGCGGCAGCGCTTCGATTGGATAGGTTCCACCGGAACCTGCAATCTGCAGCACCATGATCACAACTGCCAGCGCTTTTCCAATATCGCCAAAAGAAATCGTAAGCGCATAGATCAGCATCGAAAATGTAAAGCTTGTGACTGCTGCCGTCAAAAACATCGCACCCGGATGTTTACACTGTACCCCGAATATATACAGATCACCTGCCACAATGATCATTGCCTGAATTTCAGACAACAGAAGGAATAACAGATAGCGGCCAAAGAAATACTGATATGGCTTTGCCTTCGGGAAATCCTTTTTATCCACATGCACTTTCAAAAGCGATACGAGAATCGTCATGCCCACCCAGATGGCAAGTACCGTATAAAATGGTGCTACTCCGGATCCGTAATTTGCGATCTCATACATATAATGTTCATTTACCTTTACCGGCTGGGAAAAGAAATCCCCGTAAGTATCCGGATCTCCGGCGAGAAGATTCATAATAATATCCATCTGCTCACTGTCCGAAGCATCCTTTAATTTATCCAGCGTTGTTCCGATTTTTTCGCTGGTCTGTTCCAACACCTCCTGCAACTGGGTAAGACTGGTGTTGAGCGTGCCAAGTGTTGTATCCACACCGTCAAAAATATCCTTCATCCCGTCTAAAGTTCCGCTGAGATTCTGTAATAATCCTTCGGTGCTCTCAAGTACATCCGCCATATCATCCAGCATTCCCTGCACCTGCGGAGAAATCTGCTGTGCAAATAATTCATTGATATTCTCTATCGTATCGGAATAATTTTTCAATGTGCGCTGCATCGCAGAAATCGTCTTCTTGGCATCCGACGCATTCTCATCCACGCCCGGAATGTCTGCAATATTATCTGCCATTGTCTGCAGCTTATTTACGGTATCAATGGTATTTTCCAAAGACTTGGAATCGCCCTGTACGGTCTTTAAATAATCGCTGAGACTCTGCAACTGTACCGACAGATCTTTGGCATCTTCCTGTATGATTGTCACATCTTTTGCCAGTGTGTTAATCTGTTTGTCCAGATTGGCTGCAGAAATATGTGTATCAATCGTATCGATCGTCTGCTGAATTTTATTTAATGCTTGTGTCACTTCCTTTGAAAAAGCAGCAAATGAAGTTTTCGAAGTCTTAAGATTCTGCTTTCCATCTTCCATGCTGTCAATTCCGGACTGTATCATCTCCTGTCCGGCCGCAAGATTCTCATTCGTATCATCTGCCGACTTTGTGACCAGTTCATTTCCGGCAAGAAAAGAGGTGATCATCTTGTCATAGTCTTTAAGATATCCCTGTACCGTCTCAAGCTTTTCAATAAAAGCATCCACAGCATTCTCATCTTTGAGCGATGCCTGCAGATCATTTGTCTGGGTAAAGATTTTTTGCGTCACAACTTTTACAAACGACTGGTTGATCGTACTCTGCAGTGTAGATACCGCCGTATCTGTAATTTTCGTAGCTACGGCATTCTTTTTTTCATTTTCATAATAGGTAATCTTCGGCTGGGAAATATTGTCCATAAGCGCATTGTACAGCCCATAGGAAAACTCCGGATCGATCACGACCGCCGCATAGCAGTCCCCGGATTTTACCCGGTCGACCGCGTCCTTTTTACTGTCGACAAAGACCCAGCCGATATTGTCCTTTTGTTTGAGCTGTTCTACGATCTCCTGCCCCATATTGGCATCCTCGCCATCCAGATCTGTGCATCCTTCATCCAGATTTGCCACCGCGATACGGATATTACCGGTGTTCGCATACGGGTCCCAGTTTGCATAAATATTAAACCACGCATACAAAGCGGGCAGAATACACAATCCCACCGCAATCACCAGCGCAAAAAAATTGTGGAACAGACCATACAGATCTGCTTTAAAAATCTTTCTGATTGTAGTCATAAGTTCTCCTATAAGCTTAATAACTGCATTACTTCTTCTTTGAGTTCATTTCCCCGGTCCTTTAACAGCAGCATACGGTTGTACTTGTAATATGCCTCATTTCCACATTCCGTCACATACTGCAGACTGTAATATCCCGCGGAAAGTTCCGAAAGAAAAATAACAAGTTCCTGTCCTTCCCCAAATACACGGCAAAGGAAATCAAATGCGTTTGTCAGATGTCTTCCAGTATCTTTGACCTGTATCTGTCTTGCATTTTCCTGTACATCAAAATAGTTCTTCGCACACATGAAATCTGCCTTCGCATCCCCCGTTTTCTCTGCGTTCATACGGGTCAGGCATTCCTGCATGGCATGTACCGTCATTGCGAACACTTTCTGTTCCTCACGTGAGGCAAGTCCGGCTTTCTTCCGGTGATCCGTCATCGCCTGATATGCCGAAATCTGCTGCTCTAACAGCTCTGTTCCCCGTCCTCTTCCATCTTTCAGATCACTGCGCAGATATCCCAGCTGCCGCAGCAGTTCTTCCTGTGCAGCTTTGCTTCTGACATAAGTAATAAACTCCTGTCCCAGACGATCCAGAAGCAGCCCGAGAAGACTCAGCTTTTCATCGAATGGCGCATCTTTGATCGCGTTCGTATTCTCTGGAATTTCTCCCTCAAGAATCTCCGGAATCCGGTATGTATTTTTATACTTATTGTAGAGTTCATAGTAGTTTGCGAAGTCCTGCGCAATCTCATCATCCTGCAGATATTGTACCACAAAATCATAGTTGATTGGGAGATGTAATTGTTCATAAACTTTCATTACCTGTGAGAGATCTTCCCATCCTCTGGCCGTAACAAAACGCTTTCCATCCAGATCCGATACAATCGAATAGAAATTCTTTTTCTTAATTTCCAGATAAGACAATATCGCACCATGAATCTGTGCTTTGTATGCATATTCTTTCCATGCTGCAAAATCTTCTTCGATGTAAATGCGCTTTACTCTGTCATAGGTTACGATGTCAAAATCACGGACAGATTTATTGTATTCCGGCGGATTACCTGCGGTAACAATAACAAAACCATCCGGTACTCGATGATTGCCAAACGTCTTATACTGCAGGAACTGAAGCATTGTCGGTGCAAGTGTTTCCGATACACAATTGATTTCGTCAAGGAATAAAATGCCCTCTTTGATTCCGCTTTTTTTAATCTGATCATATATGGATGCGATGATCTCACTCATCGTGTATTCCGTCACAGACATTTCATTTCCGTCGTAGTTTTTCTTTGAAATAAACGGCAGACCGATGGCACTCTGTCTCGTATGATGCGTGATTGTATAAGAAACCAGGTTAATGTTACACTCTCTTGCGACCTGCTCCATGATTGCCGTCTTTCCGATTCCAGGTGGTCCGATCAGAAGCACCGGACGCTGACGTTCTACGGGAATTGCATATTCCCCAGTCTCATCTTTGGTCAGATATGCCTGTACCGTATTTATAATCTCCTGCTTTGCCTGTTTGATATTCATGCACGCTCTCCTTTATCTGTTATCACTGTCTAAATACAATTTTATCGCCCAGGAAGGAACCTTCGCCTCTTCCCGCTCCTCGTCTCCATAGAAGACAAATACCGTCTCATAGTCGGTCGGTTTGACCGGGTACTCCCCAAATCCATCCGTAAAATACATGAGTCCTTTTAAATTCCGCAGTTCTCCTGCCTCCCGCAATTTCTCCACATAAGAAAATACCGGGCGGAAATCCGTTCCATATCCGCCTTCTACAGAAAACTCTTCCGCAAATCTCTCCATCTCCGACAGATCCGTGATCTGCACATCTTTTTGGATCTGGTTATCACACTCTATGATCCGTATATTTACTTTGCGGAAAAAATTTTCCTGCTGCTTTAATATTGCTCCGGTCTCATTCAAAAACTGCTGCACGAGCCGATCCTTGCAGGATGCCGAGGTATCAATGGCAATCACAAGTTCCTCAACCTTTTTTGCCTCACGATATTCATTCTCCTCAATCAGCGGCATATTGCCATACATCTGCAGACCATACATATAAAATCCATAATCAAACGAATCCATATCAATGGAAACTTCTTCCCGCAATACGGCAAACCGTTTCAGATATTCTTTATAACTTTTGCGCACGCGATTCTGTATGGACAGCATCCATGCAAGTTTTCCCGCATCCTCCGATGCGTCTTTTGCGAATGTTTCCATATCACTTTCGATACGCTTTGCATTTTCTTTCCACTCTTCTTCCTTTGGATCTGTCGAGCCAAGCGGGGTGGCATTGTCCTGCTGTTCCTGCGGCTGATTCTGCTGCGCCTCCTCACTGCTTGTCTCATTGTCTATGCCTGCCTTCGGCTGATCATCGTTATCCTCGGGCGGTTCCATCCGCTCCCAGAAACTATGGTCGCAGAGTGCAAATTCCTGCCGCAGAGATTCCTCCATATATGGATCACGTTTGCGCAGAATAAAGTAATGATACAGCTTTTCTGCAGTCAGAACCGATACTTCTTTTTCGAGTTTTTCATACCATTGCTGCCGAAAATCCGAAGTTACCCGCAAAA
>URYB01000074.1 GCA_900552085.1 uncultured Lachnobacterium sp. | reverse complement strand
CTTGAGGGAAATAAAGTAACCTTGAAACTTAATAAAAGCATGGAGTGTGGACCGGGATATAAAGTGTATGCAAATCTATGGGTACACACAGATGATCAGGGTACAACAGAGGGACTGAGTGCTACGTCTTGCACAGCTGAATAAAGCAGAAAAAATGGTGTGAAAAATAAAAGAAAATATTTAAAAGAAAAGCTTGACGAATGAATTGGGCTATGGTAGTATAATAAACGGTTCGTTGGTCAAGCGGTTAAGACGCCGCCCTCTCACGGCGGAAACACGGGTTCGATTCCCGTACGGACTGCTGAAAACAGATGCATTTATTGCATCTGTTTTTTTGTTGCAAAAAATAAAAAGCATAGCTTAAACATGATATAATGCCAAAACTATGCTTTTATAAATTTTATTTTACAGATCAATCGTCAATTCAATCGGACAATGGTCGGAACCAAATATATCGGTATGGATAGCAGCGCCTTTCAATTGTGCATCCAATCGTTTTGAGGTAATGAAATAATCAATGCGCCATCCGGCATTTTTTTCCCGGGCTTTAAAACGGTAGGACCACCAGGAGTATATATTCTCTGTATCTGGATAAAAATGGCGGAAGGTATCCGTAAAACCGGAAGCCAGAAGTTCGGTCATTTTATTTCGTTCTTCATCCGAGAAACCGGCATTTTTATGATTGTTTTTTGGATTCTTTAAATCAATTTCTTCATGCGCAACATTGAGATCTCCACAAAGAATCACCGGTTTCTTTTGATCTAAATCGATGAGGTAGGAGCGGAAAGCATCTTCCCATTGCATCCGGTAGGAGAGGCGGGCCAGTTCATTTTGTGAATTTGGGGCATAGCAGGTGACGAGATAGAAGTTATCATATTCTAAAGTAATCACACGTCCTTCTGTATCATGTTCTGGAATGTTTAATCCATAAGAGACCGCCAGTGGTTCGTGTCTGGTAAAAATAGCAGTGCCGGAATACCCCTTTTTCACTGCGTAGTTCCAATATTTGTGATAGCCTGGGAGATCGAGATTGATTTGTCCTTCCTGTAATTTGGATTCCTGTATACAAAAGAAGTCTGCATCTGTGGAATGAAAGTATTCTAAAAATCCTTTTTGCACACAGGCACGCAGACCGTTGACGTTCCACGAGATAAATTTCATAGTTGTGTTTCCTCCTTTTTGAATTTAGATGGTTCTAAAATATCCTTGATAAAGAAAATTATACAACCTACCATATATTTTACCTGTAAAGGGTGGAAAAAGTAAATAAAAAAATAAAATGAAAAAAGTGCTTGACGGATAGCATATGCTATGATAGTATAATAAACGGTTCGTTGGTCAAGCGGTTAAGACGCCGCCCTCTCACGGCGGAAACACGGGTTCGATTCCCGTACGGACTGCTAAAACTCTTATCATTTGATAAGAGTTTTTTGTTGTATAGGAAATTTTTTGGGTTTTCATAGGATAAAAGCAGATGTACAAAGATATGCGCGTTTTTATTGGGGAATATTAAAAATCATGATTTTCTTAGAAAAACCTTGAAATTAGGGGGAAAGAGTGATAAGATAGCAACAGTAGCATAGAAACTGAGTTTGAGAGAGGGCATTCGTCCTCTCTCAATTTTATGTTAATTTTGTTTATGGATAAAAGAAAAGAGGTGGTAAGATGTCTAAGGCAAGCATTTATGAAACAAAGACAGAGAATTTGATTCTACCTATTTTAGAGAGAATGAATTTTGAACTTGTAGATGTAGAGTATGTGAAAGAAGGAAGTAACTGGTACCTTCGTGCTTACATTGACAAGGAGGGCGGAATTACAATCAATGATTGTGAGGCTGTTGCAAGAGAAATGAATGAACTGTTAGACGCAGAAGATTTTATTCCGGATTCTTATACGTTTGAAGTGAGCTCTCCAGGACTTGGAAGACCTCTGAAAATAGAAAAAGACTTTGTCCGTAATATGGGAAAAGAAATAGAAATTCGCACGTATCGCGCGATTGACCGATGCAAAGAGTTTTATGGAACTCTTACATCCTACGATGCAGATTCTGTGACAATTACAGATGAGGAAGGAAAAGCAATTACATTTTTGCGTTCCGATATTGCACTGATACGTCAGGCGGTTATATTTTAAATCTATTTTAGCGTAAGATAACACAACAAATAGGAGGAAAGAATCATGAATAATGAGTTATTAGAAGCGTTAAATATACTAGAACAGGAGAAGAATATCAGCAAAGAGACTTTGCTTGAGGCAATCGAAAATTCTTTACTTACTGCCTGCAAGAACCATTTTGGAAAAGCAGAGAATGTAAAAGTTGTCATTGATCCGGATACTTGTGAATATCATTGTTTTCAGGAAAAAACAGTTGTTGAAAATGTAGAAGATCCAATCGAACAGATTTCTCTTCCGAATGCACAGATGATCAATCGCAAGTATGAGCTTGGTGATGTTGTTCAGGTTGAAGTGAAATCAAAAGAGTTCGGCCGTATTGCAACACAGAATGCGAAGAACGTGATCTTACAGAAGATTCGTGAAGAAGAGCGCAAAGTTATTTACGATGAGTACAATAGCAAAGAAAAAGAAGTTGTTACCGGTGTTGTACAGCGCTATGTAGGAAAGAATGTCAGCATCAACTTAGGAAAGGCAGACGCACTTCTTACAGAAAGCGAGCAGATCAAAGGAGAAGTATTCAATCCGACCGATCGTATCAAAGTCTATATTCTCGAGGTGAAAGCAACATCAAAAGGACCAAAGATCCTTGTTTCCAGAACTCATCCGGAACTTGTAAAGAGATTGTTTGAGTCAGAAGTTGCAGAAGTACGTGAGGGTATTGTTGAGATTAAGGCAATTTCCCGTGAGGCAGGAAGTCGTACAAAGATCGCAGTATGGTCCAATGATCCGGATGTTGATCCGGTAGGTGCATGTGTCGGTATGAACGGCGCTCGTGTTAATGCCATTGTAAATGAGCTGCGTGGTGAGAAGATTGATATTATTACATGGGATGAAAATCCTGCAATTTTAATTCAGAATGCATTAAGCCCTGCAAAAGTTATTTCCGTTATTGCAGATGCAGATGAGAAATCTGCAAAAGTTGTTGTTCCGGATTATCAGTTATCCCTTGCAATTGGTAAGGAAGGACAGAATGCAAGACTTGCAGCAAGACTGACAGGATTCAAAATTGATATTAAGAGTGAGACACAGGCAAGAGAGTCCGGAGATTTCATTGATTACGAAAATGATTATGAGGATGATGAAGAGTATTATGATGACTATGAGTCTGATGAGACCGCATCCGTAGAATCAGAGGCTGAGTACACAGAAAACGAGACAGATGCAGAGGAATAATTATGGCAAATAAAAAGATTCCATTGCGACAGTGCGTTGGCTGTGGCGAGATGAAAGCAAAAAAGGAACTCATTCGTGTAATTAAAAACGATGAGGGTGTTTTCCTGGATGCCAGTGGACGCAAAAACGGAAGAGGCGCATATATTTGTGCCGATACAGAATGCTTGAAAAAAGCAAGAAAATCCAAGGGACTTGAGAGATCCTTGAAAGTTGCGATTCCGGATGAAGTGTATGAGAACCTGGAAAAGGAGATGAGCACACTTGCAGAATGATAAAGTATTATCCATGTTAGGGATTGCGGCAAAATCAGGAAATGTAGTTAGTGGTGAATTTTCCACAGAGAAAGCTGTAAAAACAGGTCATGCTTATTTGGTAATTGTTTCAGAAGAAGCTTCTGATAATACCAGGAAAAGTTTTATGAATATGACAGAGTTTTATGAAGTGCCGTGTTATTGTTATGGAAGCAAGGAAGCGTTGGGAAGATGTATCGGAAAGGAATTTCGGGCATCACTTGCAGTGACAGATGAGAATCTTGCGCGGGCTGTGGAGAATAAATTGAAAAAAACTGAATAATGGAGGTAGTTCATTTATGGCAAAAATGAGAGTTCATGAACTTGCAAAAGAATTAAATATAAAATCACAGGATATCATAGAATTGTTAAGTACAACAGATTATGCAGTAAAAAGCGCATCCAGCGGAATCGAAGATGCTGCACAGGCTGTTGTCCGTAACAAATTTTCTAAAAAAGACGATACAAAACCAGCTGCAAAAGCAGAAAAAGCAGTGACAAAAGCTGAGGATACAAAGACAGAAGAAGGAAAAGAACGCCCGAAGAAAAAGTCAAGCATCACAGCAGTATTCAATGCACAGTACAGCAAGCAGTCAAGAAGACCGGGACAGGGAAACGGAAACAATAACAGAAACAATCGTGACAATAACCGTGGTTCCAGAAGAGACAATGGACAGCAGCGCCCGGAACAGCACAGCATTATCCGTCCGCGTCCGGTTGGAGAGCGTGCAATGCGTCCAATCAGCGAGCGTACAGCAAATAATGTGGATGATTTTGCAGAGAGCCGTACGGCTAAGCAGAATGCAGAAAAGCAGAATAATCGTCCACAGAACGGAAATCGTCAGGATCGTCCGAACCGTTCCAATGGAGACCGTTCGCAGAACGGAAATCGTCAAAATCGTCAGGATCGCCCGAACCGTTCCAATGGAGACCGTCCACAGAATGGAAACCGTCAGGACCGTCCACAGAACGATCGCAATAATGACAGAAGAAACAATAACAAAGGACGCTTTGATAAAGAAATCAATCGTTTTAACAAAGAAGCAGCTGCAGCGGCTCCGGAAGAAGTAAGAGGAAAAGAAGGCCGTGACCGTAACAATGACCGCCGCAATAACAATCGTCGTCAGGAACATGATAAACTCGGCGGAAAGCGTCAGGAGAATTATGTAAACTTAGAGAAACATGGCGGAAAGAAGAAACCACAGCAGCAGCCACAGAAACCAAAGGAAGATGAAGATGTAATCAAGACCATCACATTGCCGGAGAAGATGACAATCCGTGATCTTGCAGACAAGATGAAGGTGCAGCCAGCGGCTATCGTTAAGAAGTTATTTATGAAAGGCCAGATGGTAACCGTAAATCAGGAAATCGATTTTGATGCTGCGGAGGAAATCGCGTTAGAGTTCAACTATATTTGTGAGCCGGAAGAAAAAGTTGATGTGATCGCAGAACTTCTCAAAGAGGATGAGGAAGATCCAAAGAATCTTGTTCCACGTCCACCTGTAGTATGTGTTATGGGTCACGTTGATCATGGTAAAACATCTCTGTTGGATGCAATCCGTTCTACACGTGTAACAGATCGTGAGGCTGGTGGTATCACACAGCACATTGGTGCATCTGTGGTATCCATCAACGATCAGAATATCACATTCCTGGATACTCCTGGACATGAGGCATTTACAGCAATGCGTATGCGTGGTGCAAATTCTACAGATATTGCAATCCTTGTTGTAGCTGCAGATGACGGTGTTATGCCACAGACGGTAGAAGCAATCAACCATGCGAAAGCTGCCGGAGTAGAAATTATTGTTGCTGTCAACAAGATTGATAAGCCAAGTGCCAATATTGAAAAAGTTAAGCAGGAGTTATCCGAGTATGAACTGATTCCGGAAGACTGGGGTGGAAGCACAATTTTCTGTCCGGTTTCTGCACATACAAAAGAAGGTATCGATAATCTTCTGGAGATGATTCTTCTTACAGCTGAAGTATTGGAGCTGAAGGCAAATCCGAATCGTAATGCAAGAGGTCTTGTTATTGAGGCACAGCTGGATAAGGGACGCGGTGCAGTTGCAACCGTTCTTGTACAGAAAGGTACTCTTCACGTAGGAGATTCCATTGCGTGCGGAAGCAGCTATGGTAAAGTACGTGCGATGATCGATGACAAGGGACAGCGTGTGAAGAAAGCAATTCCTTCTACACCGGTTGAGATTCTTGGTTTGAACAGTGTTCCGGCTGCAGGCGAGACATTTGTTGTCTGCGATTCTGATAAAGAGGCTAAGGCATTTGCTGACACTTATATTTCAGAAGAGAAGAACCGACTGATCGAAGATACAAAAGCAAAGATGTCACTGGATGATCTGTTCTCACAGATTCAGTCTGGTAATATGAAAGAATTAGATATTATTGTAAAAGCCGATGTACAGGGATCTGTTGAGGCGGTAAAACAGTCGCTTGTTAAACTGTCCAATGAGGAAGTTGTTGTTAAAGTGATTCATGGTGGTGTTGGTGCCATCAACGAATCTGACGTTATCCTTGCATCTGCATCCAATGCAATCATTATCGGATTTAATGTCCGTCCAGATCCAATTGCAAAGGTTACCGCAGATAATGAGGGCGTAGATATCCGACTTTACAAGGTTATTTACAATGCAATCGAAGATGTAGAAGCAGCGATGAAGGGTATGTTGGATCCGGTATTCGAAGAAAAGGTAATCGGACACGCAGAAATCCGCCAGATTTTCAAGGCTTCCGGCGTTGGAAATATCGCAGGTTCCTATGTGCTTGACGGTGTGATGGAAAGAGGCTGTCGTGTACGTATTTCACGTGAAGGAAACCAGATCTTTGAAGGTGATCTTGCATCCTTAAAGCGTTTCAAAGATGATGTAAAAGAGGTCAAAACTGGATATGAGTGTGGTCTTGTATTCGAAGGATTTAACGATATTCAGGAATTTGATCAGGTAGAAGCATATAAGATGGTAGAAGTACCAAGATAGGATGTAGAATGAGAAAAAACAGTATTAAAAATATTCGTATCAATGAAGAAGTGATGCGTGAACTGTCCAATATCATCCGTGGAGAAATCAAGGATCCGAGAATTAATCCGATGACCAGCGTGGTTGCAGTAGAGGTTGCTCCGGAGTTGAAGACTGCAAAAGCATATATCAGTGTCCTCGGCGATGAACAATCGCAGAAGGACACACTTGCAGGCCTTCGCTCCGCAGAGGGATTTATTCGTGTGAAACTTGCAAAATCCATTAATCTTCGCAATACACCGGAGATTAAATTTGTATTGGATCAGTCAATTGAATATGGAATTCGTATGTCAAAGATGATTGATGATGTCACAAAGAACCAAAAGGAGTCTGCCGATGAAGAAGCTTGATGCCGTATTGGAAAATATACATTTGAAAGGCATCGCCGGACATGTGCGTCCGGATGGAGACTGTGTCGGTTCCACACTTGCAGTCTATAATTACATTCGCACCTATTATCCGGATGTGGATGTAAGACTGTACTTAGAGCCGATTCCAAATATTTTTAAGTTTTTGCGTTATTCCGAGGAGATTAAGAGCGAATATACAGATGAAGATATTTTTGATCTGTTTATTGCACTTGACTGTGGAGATACCGGAAGACTTGGAAATGCAGCAAAATATTTTGAAAGTGCAAAACACACGTATTGTGTGGATCATCATGTCAGCAATCAGGCGTTTGCAGAGGAAAATTACATTTTTCCGGAAGCAAGTTCTACCTGTGAACTTGTATATGAGCTGATGGATGCAGAGAAAGTAACAAAAGAAATTGCAGAATGCCTTTATACAGGAATGGTGCATGATACCGGAGTCTTTCAGTACAGTTGTACCTCAGCGAAGACTATGAATATTGCAGGTATTCTGATGGAAAAAGGAATCGATTTTTCCAAAATTGTGGATGAGACTTTTTATACGAAGACATATAATCAGAACCGTGTAATGGGACAGGCTTTATTGGATAGCCGGCTTTATCTGGATGATCAATGTATCGTCAGTGTGATTACACAGGAACAGATGAAACAATTTGATGTTCTTCCAAAACACTTAGATGGCATTGTTAATCAGTTGCGCGTGACAAAAGATGTAAAACTTGCTGTCTTTATTTATGAAAATGAGGATGGAAGTTTTAAAGTAAGTCTCCGGGTAAACGGGGACTTTGATGCGGCTTCACTTGCAATGCATTTCGGAGGTGGCGGACATGTGAAAGCTGCAGGCTGCACTATGTACGGTACGCAGGAACAGGTGGTTTCTACGTTGCTGGAAGAAGTGGAAAAGAGATTGTAGGTAGACAATGATTAACGGAATTGTAAATGTTTATAAAGAAAGCGGATTTACCAGTTTTGATGTGGTAGCCAAAATGCGTGGCATTTTTCATCAGAAAAAAATTGGACATACCGGAACGCTTGATCCGGACGCGCAGGGAGTATTGCCTGTGTGTCTGGGACGGGCAACAAAAGTGTGTGATCTTCTGACGGACAAAGATAAAGAATACGAAGCTGTGATGCTTTTGGGCATGACAACAGATACACAGGATGTGTCGGGAACCGTTTTGAATCGACAGGAAGTTACAGTGTCAGAAGATGCGGTAAAAACTGTGATCACTTCCTTTGAGGGAGAATATATGCAGATTCCACCAATGTATTCCGCGTTGAAAGTCAATGGGCAGAAACTGTGTGATCTTGCGCGCAAGGGAATTGAAGTGGAGCGCAAGGCGCGGCCTGTGACGATACATAAAATTCAAATTTTAGAAATCAATCTGCCGCGAGTCCGCATGAAGGTGGAATGTTCCAAAGGCACATATATCCGTACGCTTTGTCAGGATATTGGAGACAAGCTGGGATGTGGCGCCTGCATGGAAAACCTTCTTCGCACAAGAGTCAGTGAGTTTCGTCTGGATGGTGCGCTTCGTTTGCAACAGATTGAAGAGCTGGTACAACGGGAGGATTTTTCTTTCGTACAGTCAGTCGATTCGGTCTTTTTGCAGTATGATTCTGCGCAGGTGATGGAGATTGCCAAAAAGATGGTGGAGAACGGCAATCGGATTCCGAAGGAAATGATTTGCAATATGTGTCAGGAAAAAGAACAGAAATGCATTCGTTTGTATGACTGGGAGGAGCGGTTTATTGGGCTTTATGCCTATATGCCACAGGAACAGGATTTTAAACCAATAAAATTATTTATTTGATAAAAAGATATGCAGTATATAACCAATACACTTGAATTTAAAATTGAAGAAAACACAGTAATTTCATTAGGAAAATTTGACGGTCTGCATCGTGGACATGAGCTGTTGATGAAAAATCTCATGCAGAAGAAGCAGGAGCATGGTTATCAGGCGGTGGTATTTACTTTTGATATTCCGCCCCGCGCAGAGGTTGCAGATGTGGAGGCACATGTACTTACGACGAACGAAGAGAAACGTTGGATTTTTGAACATACCGGAATTGACTATCTGATCGAATGTCCTTTTACACAGGAAATCATGCATATGCCACCAGAAGAGTTTGTACGCTGGATGGTAGAAGCATTGCATGTAAAATGTTTTGTTGTGGGAAAGGACTTTCATTTTGGATATCAGCGTAAAGGAGATTATCAGGTCTTACAGCAGCATGCGAAAACTTATGGTTACGAAGTAGTAGTTCTTAACAAGATGCAGGAGTATGGAAGAGATATCAGCAGTACGTTTATCCGGGAAGAAATTGCCTGTGGAAATATAGAAAAAGCAAATGAACTGCTTGGCTATTCTTTTTTTGCAAAAGCAGAAATTATTCATGGCAAACAGCTTGGCAGAACGATTGGAATCCCGACCATCAACATGGAACTTCCGAAAGAAAAACTGTTACCGCCGAAAGGCGTGTATGCCACAAAAGTATGGATTGATCATAAGTGGTATGCGGGAGTTACCAATGTCGGTTGCAAACCTACGGTAAGCAATACGGGAAAAGTTGGAGTGGAAACCAATATTTTGAACTTTGAGGCCGACTTATACGGCAAAGATCTTGAGGTCTTTTTTCTGCATTTTATTCGCCCGGAGAAGAAATTCGATTCGGTAGAATCATTGAAAGAGCAGATAGAACGCGATGTACAGACCAGCCGGGAATATTTTGAAAAGAATGTTTTGCTGTATGAATAAAATATAAACAAAAGATAAATATTACGAAAATATTACAGAAATAATTGACATTTCGTAACAAAGTTGTTATACTCATAGCTGTTATATAGGAGACATATCGTTGATGTGTCTCTATGATTTTTGTATGGAGGAATCTATGAAGTTTAAGAATCTTATTCGCGCAGGAGTTCTTTTTGGAGCAGCTGCGATTATGGCTGGAACGATTGTTGTTTCATCCACACAGAAAAATCAGGATAATAAATCAGCACAGAGTGTGACAGAGGCAGGACTTACCGCAGGTGTAACACAGGCTTTGAATGTAAAGGACATGGAATCCATTAACGTAACAGCCGGCGTTTCCGATGCGATTATGGATATGACAGATGTTGCAGTGACAGATACCGGACTGCATATGGTGACAGCTTCGATGGAACAGGCGGCTTCTGATCAAACAGAAAATA
>URYB01000073.1 GCA_900552085.1 uncultured Lachnobacterium sp. | reverse complement strand
TACGGATTATTGACGAAAAAAGCCTTGTCTTCATAGTAATGTAACGTCTCAAACATGGTTTTGTTGCGCATGTTGTGCCCATACATAATAGTATTAAAATCCGTAAAATCCTTACTGTTTTCCTTTTCTGTATAAATACATCCAGGATAGCCCCTGGTTCCATTCATATTGTAATTCAGATAATAGGTATTGTCGGTTGGATGCTGTAACACCGGATAATCCACCTGTGTTCCAGGTATATAAATCCATGCGTAAATATCCGGATTTACCTTTGCCAGTTCGTTCCAGTCCAATTGTTTCTGTGGAATATCCACACCTGCGATTGCACTGTCACTCTCATCCTGTGTGCCCTCTGTTTCCATTTCCTCTGTGCTGGCATCCTGCCGGTCCCCTGCGGAAGTAATGGCATTGTCGCTGACCTGATTTTGCAGTCGGTTCACGCTTTCTGCAAGATTTTCATACTGTTTCTGCGCATTACGTTCCACGATCCAGTTCCGAAGCATATAGCCAACAATCACAAGTAATATTGCTGCTAATAATACCGTAAAAAGCTTATAGATATTAAATTTTCTTTTTTCTTTGTTCTTTGTTGTCTTTTTGTTCTTTTCCATCTTATACTTCTCACATTTTACAAAGGCGGTAGATTCCTTTCCACCGCCTTTTGTATTTGTTCTCCTTCCACGGAGAATCCGTTTATAGATCCTACATACTGCATGTATCCAGTGATTTAATTTTTAGCAGCTTTTCTGCCGCACACGATGATTCCTGCTACAACTGCTACCGCAAGAATTGGTAATGCAGGCACAGAAGCTCCTGTCTTTGGAGATGTCATGCCAACCGCTGCTACTGCACCATTGGCAGATCCACCATTTGTTCCTGTTGTGTAAGAACTTGTCTTTCCCGCAGACTTTGCATCTGACTTTCCATCAGAATATCCATCATTATAACCATCATCATAATTACCGTTCTTATCCGGATAATTTACAGTAACATTCTGCTTTACATCAACCTGATTATTGTTGGTCTGATTGTTATTGTTATTATTTGTCTGCGAATTGTTGTTGTTCGGGTTGAAAGTCTGTGAATTATTCTGTGAGTCTCCTGTCGTATTATGACTGTTGTTATTTGACTCAGAATTATTTGTATTATTTTCGGTCTGATTCTTGGTTGGATCACTGACCGGAACATTTACGTTCGAAGGATAACGAACAATTGCAACCGGTGAAAATGAATACAAAGTCACAGTAACCTGACCATCCGAAATACTGGTTGGCTTCAATGTCTCCCACTCACCTGTCGACAGCTGGTGGAGTACATATACTTTATCTGTAGATTTTACTCCAGGTACACTGAACGTCAGTCGAATACCTTTGGATGTATTTACATTTTTGCCTACAGATAAATCTGTCATACCAAGCACTTCCGCATCCTTGCTTGCCTGCTTTGCTGCAGAGTTTGCTTTGGACACCTGATCGGTGGTCGGTTTTGTACGTGTAACAGACACAATGTTATTATTGGAATTGTATGCTGATACATCTGAGACATTGCTGTCCCACTGTTTTGCCAGTTCCTCTAAGGCAGCCTGGCTATCTGGCGATTTTGCTGCAAATACGGTAGTTCCCATAGAGAGCACCAGTAACATTGCAAGCATACTCGCAACAACCTTCTTCATCTGTATCAACCTCCTTTCCTCAAAAGTATAGTATGTAGTATCTATATCAAGTGCGCGCGCACTGGATACCAAAAATCGTGCCGATTTCAAATCTTTAAGAAACCGGTGTGTAAAAAATGTTCATGATCATATCCTGCATGGCATCTTCATCCACATGATACTCTTCGTACTCGTCACCCTGAACGGTTTCTCCCGGTACGGTATACATATCATCATCCTGAAAATCATAACTCATAAGTTCGTTGATCAAATTGGAAAAATCCACACTCGTGACCAGATAGTCCTCGATTGAATTATAGACTCCCATCACAGCGGATGGATCATCTGCTGCCCACACCTTCAATCGGTCCATATAAGCCACGATGTACTGCTCCTCACGGCGCAGACGATCGGAAGCACTGTCATATTCCTTAACATTTCTTCCTCTCAGATAGCAATAGGCTTCCTCTCCATTCAGGGTTACCTTGTCTCCCTTATGGAGTTTCACATTGTGATCCGGATAGGATATATTCTGTAAAACCTTTACGTTCACCCCACCTACGGCATCATTCATCATCGGAATTGCCCCCATGTTCATGGCAAGGTATCCGCTGATTGGAATATTTCCAAACAAATCCGCCACGGCATCAACGCTCCGCTGGCAGCTGATACGCTTGGCATCTCCAAACGCATGCTGCAGACAGATCTGCCCCTGAATCGTTCCAAGACTGTATCCTTCTTCATCACAGAGTTTGATATCCGTCATTGTATTACGGTTAATGGAAATCACCTGTAATTTCTGATTCAAAGAATCCACGATCAGTAGAAACATGGCATCGGACTGTCCACCACTGATATAATCCTTAGCTGTTGCAACCGGATCATCGTTATCAATTCCCATCATCAGAAATACACGAAGATTGGAATTATAATGGTAGTCCTTTCCCTTGTAGGTAATCGTTCCCTCCTGCCACTTTTCCGGTTTTTCCGTCGCAGACTGTGTATCCATGCCTGTCACCGATGCCTGCTCCTGTGCATTCGGGGCACCATTCTCATTGGTGTCATAACCACCACTCTGTGCTTTCGTCTGCACCCCGACAACAATGATCAAAACAAGTATAACTGCCATGGCACCAGACAAAAAATACAATACATTATGCAGTTTTTCTGATGACTCATGAAATCTCTTCATTCTTTCGTTTTCTCTTCCTTCTTGCCATAGTAGCTTCCATAGTAGCCACCATAATAGCTTCCATAATAGCCATTCTCATAGCTGTTCTTCTTCATCTTGACTTTATTTAAAACAGCCCCAAGAATCCGTACTCCGGACACTTCCAGCTGTTTTTTGACATTTTGAATCATGCGGCTGCTTGCCATCCCCTGCGAAATAACAAGAATCGCACCGTCACAATGCTTTGCGATTACAGCTGCATCAATCGCAGCTCCAATCGCGGCACAGTCCAAAAGAATATAATTAAAATGTTCCTTTGCAAATTTCAGCAATTCAATAAAATAATTTTTTTCGAGTATTTCTGTAGGGTTCGGAACCGAAGGTCCTGCAAAGATCATAAACATCCCCGGAATTTCCGTTCCATACAAGACATCTTCCAGACGTTTCTGTCCGGATAGAAAATGGGAAAGTCCATAAATCTCTCCTCCATCACTTGCCGTTGCACGCAAACGTCCCACATATACAGACTTGCGCATATCCGTATCAATCAAAAGCACACGCTTTCCCGACTCGGTAAGCGAACGCGCCAGATCCATGGTTACCGTACTTTTTCCTTCATTTGGCATAGCAGAGGTGACCACGATCGTCTGAATATCATCACCGCAAAACTGTATATTTGTCTTTAACGCACGCAACGACTCTTTCATTGCATATTTTTGTTCTTTTAACTTGCCAAACTTAACTGTCTTCATGCTTTATCTCCTGCCTGCTTTTTGGACTTTTTTCTTTTTTTTGCGAATCCCTTTTTGTTTCCGCTACGGCCTTCGCCGTCATCCTCAGCTTCCTCAAGCGGCAATGTTCCCAATACATTCAGTCCCAGCTTCTTTTCCACATCTTCCGCAGTCATGATCGTATCATTGAACAGATACGAAATCACGATAATCGCCATTGCAAGAAAAGCTCCAAGTACAGCCCCAATCAGAGTATTCTTAATAATATTCGGGCTGACCGGCTGTCCGTCCGCATACCCCTTCTGAATAATCATTGGCGCATCCTGTACCATCTTCGCTGCAATAAATGTAGATCCTACATCTGCAATCTCATCTGCGATTTTCTTTGCCATCGCCGGATTTTCATCTCTCACTGTAATCTCAAGAATACGTGAATTGGATGGATTATTTAATGTTACTTTACTTTTTAAAGAATGATATGACTCATTCAGGCTCAAATTTACGATAACCTGTTCAAGTACCGGTCTTCCTTCCACGACAACCATATAATCGTTCGTAAGGCTGGTTCCTGTCTGAATATCTGCAAGACTGGTGATCGATGTACTTTTTGACAACACGTAAAGCTGTGCTGTCGACTCATACTGTGGAACGATCATATAGTGACTTACTCCAAAAGCAATGCCGCCACCAAGAACCGTCACAACAAGAATCAACAGCCACTGTGACAAAAGTACTGCCAGCAATTCCCGCAAATCAATTTCTATTTCATCATCAAATTCCTGTGTTTTTTCCATGTATATCCCCATATGTATTGTATATCAGTTCATCTAAAATCTGTTTTCTGGAAATGAACTGTCAAAATCTAGAACTATTATACTATATCGGCATCGTTTTCGCAATTCTAAAGGGGGTTCTATGATTCAAACAAACGTTTCTCCAAAGCATCTGTCCGATCAAGATATTCCTGTCCCAGTTTTTCTGCAATCACGGCTCTTCCCAATGCAAGATTTGGTTTTCGGCTATCCAGATTATGGCAGTCACTGCCAAGCAGAACTTCTCCCTGCTGTTTTAATAATTTCAGGCACTTTCTGCGCTTTTTCCAGTTAAGGAACGGTCCCGCATTCATCTGCCGATAGATTGGCAGATCCATAACCTCATCCCATACCTCTTTCTTTTTCTGGAAATCATAAAAGCGCTCTATATGCGCCAGCACAACCTTCATGTTTGGACGATTCACCAATGCCCGGACATTGTCGAGCATATCACTTGTCCACTGGGTAAACGGCATCTCAAGCAGTAAAATTTCAGTTCCCTGAATACACAACTGCGGAATCATGGATGCCTGACCAATTCCCGGAAAATAGTACACCTCCGCACCAAAGTACATTTTTGGCAGCTCAACCCCCTGTTTTTGTGCCTCCTCCTGCAATCTCTCGTAACTGTGCGCTCTGCGTTTCAAAAAGCGTTCCACAGAATCTTCATCTGCATAAAAATGCGGGGTAGCCACAATCGTATGAACTCCCTGCTTTTTCTCCTCTTCGATCATCGCAAGCGACATCTGTGTATTTTTACTGCCATCATCAATCCCCGGCAGTATATGTGAATGAAAATCAATCATTTTCTGTTTTCCTCCGTATTGGACTAACATCACTATTATAACAAAAAAATCCCGCAGAACATACTCTTCTGCGGGATTTTTCTTCTTTATTATAATTTCATGTTGCTGAAGGAAATTAAACTGCTTATTACTTGTAGCAAACATAAAATCGGTTCTATTAGTCAACTCTCCCCCTTTTTTGGTTCCAAAAGGTGGGTTAGACAATACCACATCTAGATTTTGCAATTCCTCTTTTTTTCCAAACTCTTCTGTCAATGTATTGCCACAATAGATTTTGGCGTGAATACCATGCAAGATAGCATTCATTAACGCCAGCCTATATGTCTCTGAAACCAATTCACATCCCGAAAAAGCGGAATTAATCTGAAAGTTTTTTTCTTCTTCTGACAAATCGTTTAAATCATTTGTTTTTTCCTTTATATATCTGTCAGCAGCAATCATAAACCCAAAAGTTCCACATGCTGGATCATTGCATTTTTCTCCCACATTGGGTTTAATCATTCTTACCATAACATCAATCAATGGTCTCGGCGTAAAATATTGTCCTGCACCAGATTTTTTTCATCAGCATTTTTAGCCAATAAACCTTCATATAAATTCCCGAGGTCGTTCCCCGTTTTAGATGCCAATTTATCCCAGGAGTATTCAACAAGCAATTGTTTATCTTCTCTCTCAGTCTTTTTATCTTTTTCAGAGAAAGTTACTCCACTCGCTATACTTTCTTCTGCATTAGTTTCTTTCGCCATTTTAAAAATAAAATATATGTCAATTCGGAAACGTATTGATGATATGTAATACCGTCATCCCTCAATATATTGCATAAATTCCATAGCTTAGCAACAATCTCTTGATTAGTCATTTCATAATCCTCTCTTCCGACAAAGTATCCTATACTAACATTTATTTTATATTATTTTCCATACTCTGTTTTTCCTTCCATCATGGCATCAAAATATCTGCGTAATATCCTGATACCGATTCACCACCCGGTAAATCTCCACATATTCTTCCCCAATCTTATATAGCACGACATAATTCCCGCAAATCACATATTTATAATCCGTTCGGAAGCTGACCCTTTTAGCAAGATCAGCTCCCATGTACGGAAATTGCTGTATATTTTCAATTCGAGCATATATCTCCTGGATGATCTTTACCGCCATTTCTTCATTATCTTCAGCAATATACTCTCTAATATTCTTCAAGTCCTCTGCCACAATAGGGTTAATCCGCAATTTCATCATATGCTATACCCCGACAGATTTCTTTAGTTCATCCAAACTCATCCAGGCACTTTCATCCCTAACAGCTTCTTCTGCTTCCTGCAGTTTCATGAGTAGCTTCTTTTCGGCTTTTTCACGCTCGTAGTCCTCAATATCCATAACCACAAACTTACCTCTACCGTTTTTGGTCAAAAACACGGGTTCTCCAATCTGGCAATTTTTCAACACTTCATTATAATTTCTTAAATCTGATACCGGTAATATATTTGGCATAAAATCAACTTCCTTTCCTACTACAATATAGCTTCTTTACTTATATATTATACGCAGGAAAGCTGTAAAATTCAACGTGAAATTTTACAGCTTTCTTATATTCTTTCTCTGGCAAAGTCCGTAAACCATTATTATCAGCCATATAAAAAGCAAATATTACAAACGCTCTGCAATATCTGCTCATTTCAGTTTGTTATTAAATTTATAGCCAACTCCCCATACCGTCTGTATGTAAATTGGCTTGCTGGGATTATCCTCTATCTTTTCCCATATGTTACGGATATGGCTCATGACAATGTTGTAATCACCGAAATATGGTTCTTTCCAAACACTATTATATATCTGCTCTTTGTTAAACACTCTGCCCAGATTTCTTGCTAATAAATGCAAAATTTCAAATTCAGTAAAAGTCAAATCTATTTCCTGTTTCTGCTTTCTTACCAAACGATTTGCAACATCTATTTCCAATCCATCGAATCTTAATTCTGTTCTTGCATTTTCTACCACCTGAAATGCCTTCGCTCCTACACTAACATAAGAAACCATGTGGTTCAGTATTTCTTCCTCGCTGTCTTCAAATGTCAGCATTAACATTTTCCCATATATGTACCTCACACTAACATTTTTCAAATAACGTTTAACTTCTGAACCTTGAATTTTCAAGCGACTCAGAAAATAGCCTATCTTACAAAACCTTTTTTTCGTGCATAATCTCCAATTATAAAAGCAACTGATACTATCAACAGGATAAATACGGATAATATATCCCAAACATCAATCACAGGTTCTCCAATTAATTTTGATAATGTAATATTTATCAAAAGTGTGAACGGAATTGCAAACAAAAATGTAATTCCTGTTGCCAACAGTTTTCGTTCCTTGAGTCGATAATACAGAATATAAATTATCCACAAAAAAACTAGTGTATAAATGGACATAATCGCACCAATATTGAATACTTCATTGACTTTTATCAAAATGCTTAATATGTACATAAATGGTAAAATGAGAATACTAATGGCAACCATCGCTACCAAAACACCTTTTTTCCCTAACAATATAACAGGAAAAGATGCTATCCATGTAATCAAAATAGAACTAAGTGCAATAAGTGACCATGTAAGGGTGCCCGAAATAGCAACATCACATATACAACATACTAGAATACCAATAACCATGGTAATTGTATATATTATTGATATTATAGTATTCTTGTTCATATTATTCTCATCTTTTCGTTTTAATTCAATGAGATTTTCGTTGACTTTTTCTTCGTAATTATTCATTTCTATCCTCTCCCCACTTAATAGTTCATTGACCGTAACATCTAAGATATTGCAAAGTTCCAACATGATAGATGAATCGGGCATACATTTTCCTGTCTCCCATTTGGAAACAGCTCTGTCAGTGATGTTTAACTTTTCTGCTAATTGTGCTTGTGTCAGACCTTTTTCTTTTCTGCAACTAGCAATAAACTTTCCTGTATCAATTTGATTCATTACAATATGCCTCCTTTCACGCTACACTTTACAATTTTTATCAGTTTTTGTACACAAACTGTAAGTGGAATTATCAAACTCAACCATAGGTTGGGAGAGGTATTATATTTGATAAATGCCGTTTTCTTCAACAACACCATTTTACCACACGCGCACACACAATTCCATTAAAACCGTTTACTTCGCTTTAACCGATACTTCCCATACCACACATTCTGTGCTGAAAGCTCTACTTAACCATTATGTATCAACGGCTGCTTCTTCAGCATCGCCTTCTGCGTCCTCCAAACCTCGTCCATAATCGCCTTCACTTCTGCCATATACCATTAACCAAACTGTCTGAACTGGAAAAAAAGTAAAAGATTTTGTAGAATATAAGCTATCTACATACAAGGTGACTAATCCTCCCAAACGTTCTGATCTGGTTCCGAAGTCCATTTATGCTTTTGATATTCCAGATGAAATTGCAAGAGTAAAACGCTACAAGGAATATGCAGAGTATTGCCTTAAACAATTAGAACAAATGCAGAAAGAAGGTTAAATATGAAGTTACCAAACTCTTACGGCAGCGTAATCAAGCTTGGGGGCAAACGACGAAAGCCCTACGCTGTTCGTATCTCAAAACTTGTGGAAGACGATACCGGGAAGGTCAAGCGAAAATACACCTACCTGGCTTATTTCTCCAAACCGGAAATGGCGTACACCTATCTTGCTGAATACAATAGCGGTGCGGTTGTTCCGGAGCATATGAAGTACTCAGACTCGCCTACTTTCGCAGAGATGTACGAGAAATGGAAGAAATACCGAAAATCGCTTAAAAACCAGATTAGCGATTCCACATGGCGAAATTATGAGATTGCTTTTCATCATTTCAGCGAGCTACATGATCGCAAATTTATTTCTATCAGGACAAATGATTTGCAGCAATGCTTAAATGCCTACAATCACAAATCGCAGACTACGATTTCTTCCATGCGAGCCGTCCTGAAGGCTATGTATCAATACGCTAAATTGAATGAATACATAGACAGGGATTTAACAGAAGGTCTGGTTTATGAATGGACAAACTCTACGGAGCAGATACATGACAGATATTCCGATGAAGAAATCAAAACACTCTGGTCGAAGCTATATGAAATCAACAATGTAGATATTATCCTGATTATGATTTACACTGGATTGCGACCAACCGAGCTGTTGGAAATCCAGACGGAAAATGTCCATTTAGATGAAAAGTACATGGCAGGCGGCATGAAAACCGAAGCCGGGAAAGACAGAATTATCCCTCTGAACGATAAGATTATCCCTCTCGTCAAGAACCGATACGATCCGAACAAGAAATACCTGATCAATAACAAGTTTGGAAATCATTACACCTACGGAACCTACATGAACGGCAATTTTAATACGTGCATGGGAAAACTCAAAATGAAACACCTGCCCCACGATGGCAGACACACCTTTGCTTCACTTATGGACAGCGCCGGAGCAAATAATGTATGTATCAAATTGATTATGGGACACAGTATGAAAAACGACACCACCAATGGAACGTACACCCATAAGACTTTAGAAGAACTTCTTACAGAAGTGAACAAGATATAAAATAGTAAATCAAGACTGATTGCTGGATACACTTATGATGTTTCTTATTATTAACATTACACTCATATTCAGCTTGAATCATCTTGAAAAACACCGGATGAAATGCTTCAAAAAATCATCCAAAATCAGTAAAACAAGTGTATACCACCTGTATATCACTTGTATATCACTTGTATATCACTTGTGTATCACGTGTATATAACGACCTCAAAACAACGTAAATTATCTTCTATTTATGAATATTCTGACAATTCTTTTGTCATTTCAATACATAAAGAAAAGCCCCAGAAATTCAACATTTCCAGGACTTCTCAATATCTTATATTATCTTAGAAATTCTTAATTAGCAAACACCCTGTGCTAACATAGCATCTACCACCTTCTCAAATCCGGCAATATTAGCACCAGCTACATAGTCTGTCTTTCCACCAACTGTTGCATCGTATCTCTTAGCAGCGTCGCTGATGTTAGCGTAGATTGTCTCCATGATTCCCTTG
>URYB01000072.1 GCA_900552085.1 uncultured Lachnobacterium sp. | reverse complement strand
ATCGCCTCCGTACATGGTGGTGTCTTTCCATGATGATTGCACGGTTCTAACGTGACATAAAGGACCGCCCCCTCCGGTGAGACCTTACAGTCCTTTAACGCATTTCGTTCTGCATGCAGCTGTCCGTACTGCTCATGATAGCCTTTACCGATGATCGTTCCATCTTTGACCAGAACAGCACCCACAAGCGGATTCGGGTTTACGTGGCCTTTGCCTTTTTTGGCAAGTGCGATGGCCTGCTGCATAAATTGTATGTCTTCCATTCTTCCCTCCTATAAGGTGCAGATGCATATTAGTGCGACTTTGTCGCAGGCATCTGCGTAGGTCATAAGGAATCCTCCCAGAGGGTCCCTCCTTATGACAATTGACAATAAAAAATAAGCCTCAAACAGAATCTATCCATTCAAGACTTATAAAAGCTGTGCATCATTTGTTGTGCTCAATTTGTTCTTTAAAATAAAAAATCCGGAGTGATATAACATCATTCCAGAGCACAAAAAATAAACAAATATTACTTTCCTCTTCTTTCATCCAGACTTTACTGTCGGCTTCGGAGTTTCACCGAATCATGCCTTGCGGCTCGTGGGCTTTACCACCGGTAGGGAATTGCACCCTGCCCTGAAGATAGGTTGTTGTTCAATTGAGACTAATTATAGGAATTTCGTTTCGGATTGTCAACCCTCAATTTCATAATACCCATATATCAATTGAATTTTTCTATCAACAGAAGCAGAATGCAAAACCCTCTCCTATTTTTGCGTACTCCAGACAATTACATTTCATCCAATGTTGGATAGGACGCAATTGCACCGGACTTCTGCACACTTCTGGCACAATATCGATTGGAGAAGTCCAGATATTGTGCCATTTTTTCTGCTGTTATCTCAGACAACTGTTCAACGGTCACATGATCTGCCGCAAGCTGATACAAAAACGAACCAATGAACGCATCCCCGGCTCCGGTTGTATCGGTTGCCTTGACTTTGCATCCCGCAGCTTTGGCACTATCCCGTCTTGTATAACATTCTGCCCCATCCGCACCTTTGGTATAAATTACCATCTGCACATCCCCGACAAAAAGCTGGTCCCATGCATCCGCTACGGTTGTTTTTCCGGTAAGAAATGCGATCTCCTCATCCGAAATTTTCAGGATATTGGCTTTTGGAAGAAATGCAAGAACCGCCTTACGAAGTTCCTGTTCGTTCTCCCACAATGCCAGACGGATATTCGGATCAAAACTTATGATCGCGCCTGCTTCTTTTGCGTAGGCAATCGCTTTTTCATGCGCCTCTTTCATCGGAAAATCACCTAATGATACCGAGCAGAAATGCAGCGCAAACGCATCCGAGAACCATTCTTTTTCCACGACTTCCGGTTGCATGAGCATATCAGCCCCGGGCTTACGGTAAAAAGAAAATTCACGGTTTCCATCTTCCTTTAACGCGACAAACGCAAGGGATGTATTTGCCTTTGTGGTGCGAAGTACATGACCGGTTCCGATTCCATATTTTTGGAATTCCTCTACGATCTTGTCGCCAAACGGATCCTCTCCAAGCTGCGTGATCATTTCTGCCTTGCCGCCAAGTTTGCAAAAAGCACCACATACATTTGCCGGAGCACCACCGACTGCCGGACGAAATCCACACACATCCTTCATCGCTTTCTGACTTTCTTCCGGAATAAAATCAATGAGTGCCTCCCCGATTGCCAATAACTTTTTCATGCTTTCGTTACCTCCAGTCCATTTAAATACCACATTTTTACGGTCTGAACCCCTCGGGTTTCGATGGTCCGGTTGTTGTCACGGAAATAAAACCGGGACGTGATCACCGTTTCCCCATCATTCACATAAATCTCCACCATGGAAGTATCCACGATCATTCGTACATTTTTTACCGCGTCGACCTTCATTTTTCGTGAAGTTCTGCCGCGTCCGGCTTCCTCTGTAATTCCGAAGGATAATACCTCTCCACTGTAACGTAGCATAAATGCATCAATTCCTGTTCCGACTCCAACAAACCAGTCTTCTTTGAAATCATTCAATTCCAGTTCAAATACCGGTTTCGCAATATATGTCTGATCATTGAGCGAAAGCTGTGGTCCACGGAGTTCTTTCAGTTCCTCCAGTGGCTGCTGCAAAAGTTTTCCATCTCTGTAAATAATCTGCCTTGGAAGTGTCAGGCAATGCTGCCATCCCTGTCTGACCGTCGGTTCATTGTCATATTCTGCATCTCCGATTCCTGCCCATCCGATCAGAATCCGTCTTCCTCTCTCATCACAAAATGTCTGTGGCGCATAAAAATCAAAGCCCATGTCCCATTCATGAAAAGCTGCAACATCCGGCTCACCGTCCAGAAGCCCCTGATCCAGCAGAAAATATCCGGACTGGTATACATTCTGATAGCGAAAATTTTCACTTGGAAGTCCCTGTGGGGAAACGGAAAGCACATGCTGTCCATCCACTGTAAAATAATCCGGGCACTCCCACATATAGCCAAATCTTTTTTTCGTTGTCACATCTTTTCCCCAGACTGAAAAATCAGTACCGTTCCATAATCGGTGCTCTCGAAATTTCCATCTGCACCTTCTTCCGGCAGCATCATTTTCCGGCCACCCTGAATCATATAGTAATAACCATCCTGTTCCCATACCTTCGGATCGCGGATATGACAAGTATAATTTTTCGGATAATCTGCATTGGTCATCAGCAGTTCCTTTTCTGTAAACGTTCTGCCATCTTCGCTTGTGACCAGCACGGTATTCGCCTGCCGCAGATCAACATCACCCGGCTCCTTGACATTCCCCGTATAAAAAAGATACATCCGGTCATCTTTCAAAAACGCACTTCCGGAATACACACCATCCCGGTCAAATTCCTGATCCGGAAAAAGCGCCACGTCCAACTGTTCCCAGTGAATCAAATCTTTCGATACATAATGTCCCCACGCTTTCATGAAACCATTGGCATCCAGTGGGGAATACTGGTAAAACACATGATATTCCCCATGAAACTGGCACAGACCGTTCGGATCATTGAGCCATCCAACCGGCGGCATCAGATGCAATGCCAGACGGTTTGGATCTTTGTCGATCTGTCCCTGTTTTTCTTCTGCCTTTTTCGTCTCTTCTTTGTAATATGTTCTCAAATGCATCTATTTCACCACAATCGCTTTCTCTTCTACATGGATGGTTCCTGTTTTTTCCACATGCACATCCGCATACTGGTCGGAGTTTGTGATCAGCACCGGTGTTGTCAGATCATATCCTGCTTCTTTGATTGCATCCATATCAAATTCCAGTAAAAGCTGGCCTTTTTTGATTGTATCACCAGATGCTGCATGTGCTGTATAATGTGCGCCGTTTAATTCTACGGTGTTCAATCCGACATGAATCAGCACTTCCATACCATCTTTGCTCGTCATTCCCAATGCATGTTTCGTATCGTATAACAAATCCAATGTGCCATCAAAAGGCGCATATACGTTTCCTTCTTCTGGAACAATGGCAAATCCTTTTCCCAGTACCCCCGATGCAAAGGTTGCATCATTGACTTCTTCTAACGCAATCGCTTTTCCCTGTATCGGGCTGTATACAACATTTGGTTCACATACGGTTTCTGCAGGAATTTCTTCTGCTTTTTCCACTTTCGTTTCGTCTTTCTTTGGATCCTTATACAATACCCACGATACCGCAAATGCGACAACCACTGCAACAGCAATCTCAATCGCATACTGTACGGTGTAGTGTGTTGTGATCAAAAATCCAAACAATCCTGTAATTCCGTATGCGGTCGCTCCGATTCCAAAAATTCCGGCAACCAGTGCACCTGCTGCACCGCCGATACATCCGGCAACAAACGGTTTCATGAAACGTACATTGACACCGAAGATTGCCGGTTCTGTAATGCCTAAGAATGCGGATAAGGAAGCCGGAAGTGCCATGGCTTTTGTCTTATTATTTTTTGTTTTAATGGCTACTGCAAGTGCGGCAGCACCCTGCGCCACATTTGCTGCGGTCGCGATCGGCATCCAGGTATTCCATCCGGTCTGGCTGATGAGACCGATCTCAATCGCGTTATACATATGATGCAAACCTGCAACAACGGTAGGCGCATACAGTGCACCACAGATTGCAGCACCAATTCCAAACGGAATCGAGATCAGATGCTGTGCCCCGGTAAGTACATAGTTCTCAAGTGTGGAAAATACCGGTCCGATGATTGTCAGTGTCACATATCCGGTCACAAGTACAGTTACCAATGGTGTCACAAACAGATCGATAATTTCCGGTACGATCTTATGTAATTTTTTCTCGATACCAGCCATCAGCCATACCGCAATGACAACCGGAATGACGTGTCCCTGATAACCGACCAGCTTAATATCATAAAGGCCAAACCATGCCGATGCGGTCGGAATCTGTGAGGCATCCATTCCGGAAACGCTCCATGCATTGAGCAGGTCCGAATGAATCATAATCATTCCGATGACCGCTCCCAAAAACTGGTTGCCGCCAAACACTTTCGCAGCCGAGATTGCAATCAGAATCGGAAGATAAACAAATGCGGCGTTGCTGAACAGATGAATGATCGTATAGGTTCCGGACTCTGCCATCTGCGGCCAGACATTGCACAATCCTTCCAGAAGTCCCATCAGAAGTCCGCTGGCAACAATCGCCGGAATGATCGGTACAAAAATATCACCCAGTGTTTTCACTGCCCGCTTGAACACATTCTGTTTTGCTGCTGCCGCTTTCTTTACATCTTCTTTACTTCCACCCGTAATTCCTGCGATGTCGATAAATTCATCGTATACTTTATTGACCGTTCCTGTTCCAAAAATAATCTGGATCTGGCCGGAAGCTTCAAATACTCCCTTTACCCCGTCCACATTTTCGATTGCGGCCGCATCCATCTTCGCATTGTCTGCTATGACCAGACGAAGGCGTGTCGCACAGTGAGCCGCTGATACAATATTGTCTTTTCCGCCAATATGGTCAATGACTTCTTTTGCTGATTTTCGATAATCCATATCTTCTCCTCCTTTGCACTGTCTTTCACTTTTCAGAAAGTCCTCTTTGTGTAATCGTTCTCACATTTATGAAATAAAAATACATATATCTTTTTCTTATTAATTTGATATATGTATTTTTATGTTTGCTTCCCTTTGTAAGACCGTTCTCATATCTTGTAATTATAATAAATCCATTCCGCTTTTTTGTAAATGCGTAATACTTTCTAAAGTTCAAAGCCTTTTTTTGTGCACTTTCACGACCGCACGGATGCTTTTTCGACCAGTTCAAACCCCATTTTGATCTGCTTTTTCATATCTGTATCGGTCTGAATGATCTCCAGGAGAAGCTTTGCCGCCTCAATTCCGGTTGTTTTGTAATGAAAACGAACACTCGTAATCGCCGGAGAAACCATGCTGCCAAGTTCCGTATCTCCGAAACCGACCAGCTGCACCTGCTGTGGTACTGCGATCTTTTGTTCATGCAGATAGCGGAGCGCTCCCACTGCCAGACTGTCCGTTGCGCAGAAAATAGAATCCGTATCCGGCTGACCTTCCATCAGTTCCTTTGCCTTGTCATAACCACCCTGTATACGAAACTCCGTCTCATACATTGCGGTCTTTTTCACTTTGATCCCTGCTTTCTGTAACGTATCCAGAAACCCTTTTTTTCGCGCGCTTCCAACCGCCTTGTCTTTTGCCGTCACACCAATATAACCAAAATGTTTTCCATGGTTAAGCAGCGCTTCCGTCGCTTTACAGGCTGCATGATAATCATCCTGATATACGCAGGAGTAGTTGTCTAATTCCTGTGCCGCCACAACAATCGGGACATCCACCTCCTGCATTTCCTTTAAATGCTCTTTGGAAAACATGGTACCCATAAAAATAATTCCATCCACCTGATTCTTCCGGAAAATTCTTAAATACTTCAATTCTTCTTTTGCATTATTATCCGTGTTTGCAAGAAGAAGCTGGTACCCTTCTTTTGACAATACTTCACTGATTCCCGCAACCATTCTGCTTACCGCTTCCGACTGGATTCTCGGAATGATCACACCGATCAGTTTTGTCACCTTACTGCGAAGATTTCTCGCCTGCTGGGATGGCTCATATCCTGTTTTCTCGATCACTGTCCGGATTGCCTGCTTTTTTTCCTCGCTGACATATCCATCATTCAGATATCTGGATACGGTTGCCCGCGATACTCCCGCTAACCGTGCTATCTCATTGATATTCATACGCTGCCCTGCCACATTCCTTTCCCATGCACTTTTTATTTTGTGCCATGTAATTCGTTCATAATATCTTCAAATGTTACCATTACAACATTGCCAATTTCATTTGCTTTTTCCACACATCCCTGTGTAAATCCTTTTTTTGCAAATAAATAGAGTACCGTTTTTGAATAATGAAACAATTGGCTTCGCTCAACTAATTTATCTAATATGCCCACATCGATGTTTTCGTTCGTCCATTTGCATTCACCGAATAGTGCCGTTGTCTTATCCTGCTCCCCCATAATGTCGATTTCTGTCTGACTTCTGCTCTTAGGATCATTTCCCCACCAACGACCAAGATCAGAAAAGAGAACCTGCGACTTACCATCTAACAACCGTTTCCACAGATATTGCATACAGATATCCTCAAAAACTTTGCCCATATAATCCGATAAATGCGGTGCGATTCTCTGATAAGCCAGATCCGCTGCTCCTCGGCTGATAATAGAATTGTTATCCGGAATAAACCGGTACCAAAAGCGAAACATATTATCGGCAATCACATAAAGCGACTTGCGGGACTCTTTTTCCCCATACGGAGTCTCTTTACGAACAATCCCTAATCCTACCAGATTCTTCAGATACCTCGTACAAAAACTGGTTTCTTCTCCTACCTTTGTCGAAATCTCCGCCATATGCGAGGCTCCCGATGCGACAGCAGTAATAATTGCATTGTATAAAGCCGGCTCCCGCACTTCCTGTTTCAACAAATTTTCCGGCTCCTCAAAAATCGATGAGGATGGATTCAAAAAAGTATTCTTAATATTTTCCTCCACACTGATCTGCTCATCCATCTGCAATAAATATTGCGGAGTTCCCCCTACAATTCCATAAATTAATGCCATATCTTCTGGTGAAAACTTCCGAAAATACGCACAAGTCTCTGCAAAATCAAATGGAAGAATTTTCATTTGCGCAGTTCTTCTTCCATATAGCGGTGCCTTATACGACAAAACATGATCTTCCATATATGCCATAGAAGATCCACATAAAATCAACATCAGTTTTGATGTATCCTTATATCTGTCAATGAGCATCTGCAACGTCGAAGCAAAACTTTTGGATGCTCTGGCTATATATGGATACTCATCGATTGCCAGAATCAGTTTCTCATCCCTTGCCAATTCAAACACATATTCCAAAGCTGCCTGTAACGACCAAAAGGAAGTCTGCATAATATTACCGGAACAAAATTCCATAATACTTTGACTAAAGTTTTCAAGATTCTGTTTTTCGTTACTCTCAACTCCCATGAAATAAATAGCCTTTTTCCCCCGGATAAATTCACTGATGAGGGCAGTCTTTCCCACACGGCGCCTGCCATATAACACTGCAAATTCAAACATATCAGAGTCATATAACTTATTTAACGTATCCAGTTCCCGTGTTCTTCCGATAAACATAATATCCTCCCTGCACCATTATCATTTACCACTTTCTGAGTTGATTATACCACCGTTTTGCATTTTAGTAAACCACAGTTTAGTAATATATAGTTTACTAAACTGTATGTTACTAAATCATATGTAAAACTCTTTCTATCTTTACACAACAAATAGAAAGAAAAAATCGGAAATCCCAATAGAGATTTCCGATTTCGTTTCTACATTCTGGCTTCTACGATTGCAAAAGCTCCCATTATTTCTTTTTTGATGTTTTAATTCCTTTGACAGTTACGACTTTTGAACATCTGTTTCCCTCTTTATCTCGTACTAAAATCGTATACTTTCCATTTTTATTAACTGTAAATGAATATTTATCGCCTTTTTGTGTCAGTAATTTAGGATTATAACCCTTTTTTACACTATATTTTTCCCAACTTCCAAGGACCAATTTCCACCAATACGCATTATCATAATCATGCGCTTTTCCAATATTTCCCTTTTGATACTGCACACCTTCAATATAGATTCCCATATTATTTTCAAAGCTTACAGTTGCTTTCGTTTTACTTTTGTTAAGCTTTACTTTTGGTTGTATTAAATTTTTTTGAGGAATAGCTGCACCTACAACGTTTACATTTCCTACAAAAGAACCATAATTGGCTCGAAGTGTCTGAACATAAACATAGTAAGTTCCTTTATTTAAAAAACCATATGTTATTGCATCGTCAGAAACATAAATATCTTCTAAAGACATCACTCTATGTACTCCAGTCTTATCCGAAAATACTTCTACTGTAGTTTTGTGTCCATCATCCTTAGATTCTACCATAGACGCATTTACACTAAGAATCACCCATGAATTTTCTTTCAAAGTGAATGAAGTATAACCTTTTACCACCTCATCTGTCCGATCATACAGTTCTACATGCTGTGAATATAATCCATCTACATTTTGAAACTCATCAGCATTTTTAATCACAGGAATTGTTGATTTCTCCCATTTAACTGTTGCTGCATCTACAGGAACCGTTCCCGTAAATAAACTGGTCACAGCCATTACTGCGGCAAGTACCATTGCGGTTAATTTTCTCTTCATAACCAGAATGCTTTTCTGTTTGTAGTCATATCTCCCATTATATGCTACTTTTGTTTATAAACTGCAAAATAAATTATAAAGAATTTGTACTTTTCCCTCAATAGTCTTTTCGTACCAGTTCTGTGACTAAAATGCACTTTTCTGCACTTATTTTGCGTTTTTAAACAGTAATCCAAAGATTCTTCGCACCACCGGTCCTGCAAAAAAGATCTGCCAGAAAAATGCCATAGGGAAATTCAGTGCCGTCTTTTGGAACCAGACTGCGACAACTTCACTTCCCGGATGACTGAAGAGCAATGTTGCTGCCAGGCTCATGGTCGGGCACATCAGACATACCGTAACCGATGAAATGGCAAGAACAATTTCATATTGTTTTGCCTCTGCCGGATTGATGATTCCAAAAGCAATCTTCTTTGCAAGATGTCCGTATAAAAAGAAATCCAGTATAAAAGCGATTGGTCCCATAATGATCAATTCATGAAATGCAAGTAAAAATACTTCATTTGTCATTCCGCCTTTGTTCACGGCATAGACCATAAAAAATACCATGATAATTGTAAAAATAACTTCCTGAAACTTGTTTTTTGGCATAATAGTTCTCCTTTTCTTATGTAAAAATAAATAAAGCAGAAACAAGATCTTGCGATCGCTGTTTCTGCTGCACATCGTGGAGCTATTATACCATATATTTTTTTCTGCTATAATAGTTGAAATTGTATAAACTTTATACACATTTTATACATTTTCTCATTCATATAGCACAACGTATCCTGATTATGCAATGATCAGATTTTCCTGCTTCATAACATCAATCATCTGGTCGACATACTTCTCACAGAGTTCGTCTGTCTGTGCCTCTACCATGACACGTACCACTGGCTCGGTTCCACTTTCTCTAAGAAGAATTCTTCCATCATCGCCTAATGCTTCTGTAATTGCCTGAACCTCTTCCTGTACACGTGGATGATTAACTGCTGCGGCTTTTTCCTCCACCCGGACATTTTTCAGAAGCTGCGGGAACATCTGCATTCCCTTGCAAAGTGTTCCAAGACTCTGCTTTTTCTCAAGAATAACTTCCATCAGCATCAATGCGGTAAGGATTCCATCTCCGGTTGTCGCATGTTTGCTGAAAATAATATGTCCGGACTGCTCTCCTCCGAGCACATATCCATTGGCTACCATCGCCTCGTTGACATACTTGTCACCGACCGTTGTAACGCAGATATCGATATTCTCCCGCTTCATTGCCTTGAATAATCCCATATTGGACATTACTGTCGCAACAACTGTATTGTTCTGTAACTTTCCACATTCTTTGAGATATTTACCACAAACATAAAGAATATAATCTCCATGCACTTCCATACCATTTTCATCCACAGCGATAAATTTACCAAAGGCTTTGTATATCACTGTGTCTGTCGCATTTGGTGCATCTGGAGTAACTGTCTTGCCACCTGCTGCGGCTTTATCGGCATAGTAACCAGTAACAACTGGAGTTTTGACTGTTCCATAAGTGTGAGTCGTTTCAGTCCAAGTTGTCGTATTAGTTGTAGGATCTTCTTTACCGTTGAAACTAAAGTCATTTTGAGTGTTAGCAGCTGGTGTCTTCGTATCAGCACCAGTGTAAGTTACTGTTTGACTTGTTGCTTTTGTGACATCTTTAGTGTCTTTTTCAACGATAATGTGGTAACGGTAGCCTGGAG
>URYB01000071.1 GCA_900552085.1 uncultured Lachnobacterium sp. | reverse complement strand
ATAATAGCACCTCTGTCATCTTTTGTCAACAACTTTTTTCATCTTTTTCAGAAATCTTTTTGAGGTCTTCCACCCGGAAGCCTTCTTCCTGTATTTCTGTTTCGATTCGGTGCCTGCCGTCTCATCAGCGACAGCTTTGTTATACTATCATGTCCCGCATCTTTTGTCAACAGCTTTTTTATTTATTTTTTAATTTATTATTTTTCATTACTATCGATGCTGGATTGCCTGCAATGCTTCCTGTACATTCTGTACGCCGACAAGACGAATCCCCTTTATTTTTCCTACTGCATCAAGACAGACTTTCGGTAAAATACATGTCTCAAATCCAAGTTTCGCCGCTTCTGCCACTCTCTGTTCCGCCATGCTGACGCCACGTACTTCTCCGCTTAATCCCACTTCTCCAAAGCAGATTGTCCGGTCATCGATAATCAGATCCAGTTTGCTTGACATAATCGCCAGCACAATTCCCAGATCGATTGCAGGCTCATTCATACGGATTCCACCTGCGATATTTACATAAGCGTCACAATCGGAAAGTTGCATCCCAATTCTTTTTTCCAGAACCGCCATAAGCAGATTTACTCTGTTAAAATCCGTGCCGGTTGCAGTACGACGTGGATTATTAAAATAACTATGGCAGATTAACGCCTGGATTTCCAGTAAAATCGGGCGTGTTCCCTCTATCGAACACGCAACCACAGATCCGGATGCATCCTGCGGCTTTCCACTCAGCATATATTCTGAAGGATTCTCCACCTCTACAAGGCCTTCTGTGCGCATTTCAAATACGCCAATTTCATTTGTAGAGCCAAATCGATTCTTCACGCCTCGCAGAATACGGTAGCTTTCGTGTCTGTCTCCTTCAAAATACAGCACGGTATCCACCATATGTTCCAGTACACGCGGGCCTGCCACTACACCTTCCTTTGTCACATGTCCTACAATAAAAATAGATATTCCCATGCCTTTGGCAATCTGCATAAGAACGCCTGTTGATTCACGCACCTGTGACACGCTTCCCGGCGCAGATCCAACACTCTCGTTATACATGGTCTGTATACTATCTATGATGACGATTTGGGGCTTTTTTCGTTCGATTACACTGCGAATGGTATCCAGATTTGTCTCACATAATAATTCCAGGCTGTCCGTGAAAGTTCCAATGCGCTCCGCACGTATCTTAATCTGGTGCAAAGATTCCTCTCCCGACACATATAACACAGACAGATTCTGGTTCGACAGGTTCCTACAAACCTGTAGTAATAGTGTTGATTTGCCTATACCCGGATCTCCTCCTACCAGAACAAGAGAACCACTCACGATTCCCCCTCCCAGTACACGATCCAGTTCTTTTATCGATGTACTTGTTCTCTCCTCGTCTTTTGCCGTAATTGCAGAGAGTGGAATAGGCTTCGCCTCAGTCGCTGGTTTGAGTTTACCGGAAGTACTAAGCGACTTCCGGTCCACCAGTTCCTCAACGAAGGTATTCCACTCTTTGCATCCCGGACACTGTCCCATCCATTTGGCGGACTCATATCCACAATTCTGGCAAAAAAACGCGCTCGTTTTTGCTTTTGCCATATATTATCTCTGTTCTACCTTAATTTCTACTGTATCTGCGCCTTCCAATTCAACGCTCATGCTTAATTTGCCACCCAGATTCGTCTTCATGGTTCCTGCAGACTTTCCATCAATGCTGATTTCATACTCTGTCTCTTCTGCAAGTTCGAGTGTAATCTGTGCATCCTCCGGTCCCTCTACGGTAAAGGATACAGTACTCTCATCCTGCTTAAAGTTTGTTACTGCTGTACCCGGTACGGACTCGTATACAAAAAGCCCGTTGCGCTCTAATTTTGTAATCTCCTTAAATGTCTTTACCTTATACATATCTCCATGAAATTCGTAATTGTCTAACTTTGCCTTTGCTCCCAAAGTATAATCTCCAAAGCTAATTGTTCCATCTGCCTCGGTACGAATCAATTCACTAATTGCAGCCATTATTTATCCTCCTGTGTATTAACTTTTTCTCAAAAATGGTTTCTTAAATTATAACACTCTTATGCTTTTGTGACAACGATTTCCTTGTTCTTTGTTGTAACAATTACATGATCCTGTGCATGGATATCTCCGCGGATAATTGCCTCTGCAAGTCGGTCTTCCACCTCATCCTGAAGCTTTCTGCGAAGCGGTCTTGCGCCGTATTTACGGTCATATGCCTGTTCCACAATATGCGCCTTTGCTGCATCCCGCACAGTAAGCTCGATCTGCAGCTGTTCCTTGCACCTTTGCTGGAGCTCATGCACCATGATCGTTATGATCTGTTTCATATCCTCTTTGTTCAATGCACGGAATACAATGGTCTCGTCAATTCGGTTCAAAAATTCCGGTTTAAAGATTCTTTTAACCTCTTCCATGACATTGTTCTTCATGCGCTCATGATCCTGCTTTTCATCTTCTTTTGCGCCAAATCCAAGTTTCTTTGGCTCAATAATAGACTGCGCCCCTGCATTACTTGTCATGATAATGATCGTATTCTTGAAATCGACTTTTCGTCCCTGTGAATCGGTAATGTGGCCGTCATCTAAAACCTGCAAAAGAATGTTAAACACATCCGGATGTGCTTTTTCAATCTCATCAAACAAAATAACAGAAAACGGATTTCTTCTGACTTTTTCCGAAAGCTGTCCTCCATCCTCATGTCCTACATATCCTGGCGGTGATCCAATCATTTTGGAAACACTGTGTTTTTCCATATATTCCGACATATCAACGCGGATCATTGCCTCTTCATTGCCAAATACAGCCTCTGCAAGCGCCTTGGATACTTCTGTTTTTCCAACACCGGTCGGTCCAAGGAATAAGAAGGAACCAATCGGTCTCTTTGGATCTTTTAATCCAACCCTGCCACGGCGTACAGCCTTTGCCACTGCAGACACTGCCTCTTCCTGTCCAATGACACGCTTGTGCAATGTCTCTTCTAATTTCTGCAAACGCGCTGCTTCACTTTCTGTGAGTCTGCTCACTGGAATCTTTGTCCATCCGGCAACAACATCCGCAATCTCATTTTCTCCGACAACCGGAACCTTCCGCTTATTCGCGCGCTGATTCTTCTTATTCTGTTTTTCCCATTCAGAGGCCAGTTCCTCCTTGGTGTTTTTTAACATGCGGGCTTTTTCGATGTCGCCCTCACGCAAAGCATCTTCAAGCAAAAGTTCGGTCTGATGCATTTCCTGCTTTAACCGGTTTAATTCATCACTGCCTTTTAGCACGCCAAGTCTCGTCTTCGCTGCCGCTTCATCCATGAGATCAATTGCTTTATCCGGCAAAAAGCGGTCATTGACGTAACGTGCTGACAGATGCACTGCTGCCTCTAATCCTTCATCTGTAATCTCTACATTGTGGTGTCTTTCATACAGCGGACGAATGCCTTTCAATATCTCAACAGATTCTTCCTCCGTAGGTTCGTTTACCTGAACCGGCTGAAAACGGCGCTCTAAGGCAGCATCTTTTTCAATATATTTGCGATATTCTTCTATGGTCGTAGCACCAATGATCTGCACTTCGCCACGGGCCAGTGCAGGTTTTAAAATATTGGATGCATCCAATGCGCCTTCTGCGCCTCCTGCACCTATAATCGTATGCAGCTCATCAATAAAAAGCAACACATTTCCAGCTTCTGTCACTTCGCTGATTACTTTCTTGATGCGTTCCTCGAACTCGCCACGATACTTGGACTTTGCGACCATACCTGACATATCCAGAGAAACAAGACGTTTTCCAGCAACAATCTCCGGAACTGTCCCATTCGCAAGGCTCTGTGCAATGCCTTCTACAATTGCTGTCTTTCCCACACCCGGTTCTCCAATCAGGCACGGATTATTCTTGCCTCTGCGGCACAGAATCTGAATGACGCGCTCTGTCTCCTGCGGTCTTCCGATTACCGGATCCAGCAAACCTTCCTGTGCCAGTTCCGTCAGATCTCTGGAGTACTGATCCAGTGTCGGCGTAGAGGAAGATGCGTTACCTCTTCCTCTTTGAATCTCATCACGGAATTTTGCCGGGTCTTCGCCCATTGCTCCAAGAATATCAATAAACAGTTTCTGTATGCTGGCCCCCATGGTATTCAAAAGTCTGCATGCAGCGCAGTCTCCTTCTTTCATAATCGCAAGAAGTAAATGTTCTGTTCCAATCTCCTCGCACCCAAAACGTTCCGCCGTCTCAGATGCCCGATCAAGGATTGCCTGTGTGCGCGGAGTATATCCATCTCTGTCAAGGACTTCAATTTCTTCTCCCGCTGATACAAGATCTTGGATCAGTTGCAGCAGATTATCCAGTTCAATATTGTTTGCTGTAAGAACTTCTGCCGCGACACCGGTTCCTTCTTTTAATAATCCTGCAAGAATGTGTTCCGATCCCACATAATTACAGTTCATTGATTTTGACAGGCGATTCGCATAATTCATCGCTTTTTTCGCCTTATCTGTATATGGTCTCACTCGTTAAGCCTCCTATAAATCAATAAATTCTATTCCATTCTCTTCTTCCTCAGAAGACTTTTTCTTTTTGCCAAAAAAATGATGTTTTTTCGGTTTCTTCTCAGGGATTTCTTCTTCCCAGTCTTTCTCCTCATCTGATTCTGTTTTCTCATAATCAGGTGTTTCAACGATTTCTTTTGATGCACTTTTCTCTGATACAGGTGTTTCAACCACTGTCTCTTCCGGTAAAATTTCATTCGAAATCGATTTTGCATCGTTTTCCGGATCTGCATTTTTTTCTATCGTTTCTTCCGGATTTGAATCTGATTCTTCTTTCTCATCCGGCATCACATCTGCCTCTTCTACGAAAGCGCGTGTCATCTCCTCCGCAAGTACGGACTCCATGTCCAGCTGCGGTAATGTGTCCGTCTTAAATGTGCTGCGGTCGTAACGTTTACTTGCCTCGGCACGGGTTCCTGGAAAATCATTGCTGATATCGCCCCAGCCATCCGGATCGTTTCCTTCCTCGATATCTTTCCCGTCTTCTTCAATTGCATCAGCATCATCTTCACGATCTGTCTCCGATGTCTCCTCGCTTTCGTCTCCCGTGCTCCATCCTTCTTCTGTATCTTCCTCTTCCTGTGTAAGCTGTTCGTTTTCAGCTTCCAGTTTTGCATACTCTTCATCATCAAAATCATCAAAGTCCTCTTCGTCTTCCTGATATTCCAGATGGTTTCTGCGGGAAAGGACAAGTATAACGATCACAACAAGAAGGAACAGCACAACGATCAGAAACGCCCAGAAGATCATGCGGTTCTGGCTTTCTAATTTCTGAATATCACCACTCTGTGCCTCCGTGTCCGGAACCTGAATTTCTTCTCTGTCCGCCTCACTGTTTCCAAGATAGCGCATATAGGTACGCTCATTGGTATCATAGAGATACCAACCATAATTTCCTTCATTGTTCACAGCATAGACCAGACAAACATTTTGGTCTTCACCATAATAGTATGCACCGACGCTTCCTTTCCCTTCAATATTGAGGGTTCCAGCCTTATAGCCCGCCGGAAGTGTTGTCTCATCTGCATCCGGAACGACAACAATATAGCCGAACTCGGAGGAAAAGCTCACATACGGGTACGCCTCGTACGGTGCACTGTCCATTACCATATACAATGCTCCGTTTTCCTTGTTTTCATCCACAAGATAAAGCAGGCAGATCTGGCTGCCAATGTTATCATTGTATAAATATGGGTAATCATTGTCCCAGAGTTTCATGGTTCCCTGTTCGAAATCCTGTGGCACGACATCCTCCGGAATCGAAGTTGCCGGATATAATTTCTGTCCATTGATTTCATAATATTGCTGGCTCAAATCGCCATCCGGCTGATCATCTTTCTCTGAATCCTGCTGCTTTTCATCATCTCCAGCCGCTTTTCTTGTCACATTTACCACATAAGTGGCCGTCACTCCATTCTCCGCTTTGACAACAATCTGGATCTTATTGGAGCCAACACTAAGTTTTTCCCCGCCTTTTACAGATTCCACGGTGGCATTCTCATTGTTTGCCTTGGCGCTTACCACAACAGATGTCACATCATTTTCTACTTCTGCCGTATAATTGGTAACATTGTACTGAAATGCCGGCGAAAGTTTTCCTGCCGATAAAGTAAGAGAGGAAAGAGAATTATCCGAGGATTTGTTTGCATTATCGCCACTCTCCGCATCATCGCCTGTTTCATTCTTTATGGTCACGGATGCACTCGCACCTGTGACACTGACACGATCCCCTTCCTGATTTCCTGCAATTGGAGCAGAAGCTGAAAAGGTTGCTTTACCTGATGATTTTGCCTGAAAAGTTACCGTTCCAACCGAACGTTTATTGGAACTTCCATAACTTCCGATTGTCATAGAAACCGTTCCCGCATTCGCACTGGCGGTATCGGATGCCGACGAATAGGTAAGTAAATCCGTCGGATACGTCAAATTAACCGTTGCCGAAACACCCGCCGGCACAGTTACCGATACAGTAATGGTATCACCAATTTTGACTGTCGTGTCACTCAGCGCGATGTACAGATTATCTGCTTTTGCCTCTATATCCGGAACCAAAAGACAACCGAACAATAAAACAATTGCCATCATGTTGGTCAGAAATCTCATCGTAAATTTCCGGTTATGCCTTCTTTTCTTGCCTCCGTTTGTTTCCTGTTGTGCTTTTATCGAATTCATTCTGCTATACATGCCTTTCTTCTACTTGTTTTCAATCCTGTTTTATGGTGCTTAAGCCCAATGCATGACGGTTGATATAAATCATATCCAGCACATTCAGACCATCACCCTTGCGATTGGCATCCGCTGCCACCAGATACGTTCCGGACAGTTTATCCAATCCGAGGATATGACGATTGACCTTTATCATATCCAGAACATTAATCTCGCCATCTCCGTTGATATCACCATAAATCACAACTTCGTAGGAAGTTTTCTTCTTGTTATCCACATATACTTCAACTTTGTTTCCGGTCGCTGCCAGTCCCTGATTCTGTTTGCCATCGGCTCCGACAATCTTTACTGTTCCCCCATCTACAGAAAGTCCTGCAAGAAAATCGGATGCCTTGGTTCCCGGTGTGATTCCTGTAATATATTTGTCACCCACCGTATATTTTTTCGATGAAAGCGTTCCGCTCACTTTCTCTGCTTCTTTTCGCACAACGGTAAGTTTGTATGTACGCGTGGATCCACTGCCAGATTTGCATTTGACATTGATGGTATTGGTTCCCACACTCAGACTTTTGGTTCCGGTTCCAGTAATCGTTGACGTCGAAGCTACTGCTGTCGCACTTACTGAAATAGAAGAAACACTGTTTTCAACAACCAGCGAATATTTTGTTGTATCACTCTTAAATCCCGGTGTCAGGCTTTGTCCTGCCACTGTAATATTCTTCAGATAATTGTTCGGATTACCGGTTGCCGTAAATGTGACCGCCGACGCAGGCATAGACTTGTATACCGGAATCCGGAAAGCAAACGCCTGCTGCTTGTCCGTATAGCCCTGTCCAAGCTTTCGTCCCTCTGTATAAGCAGCTGTAAGATTACTCATATACTGATGTCCATACAGGTTCTTGGTATTGACCACGTTAAATTTCTGAAAATACAATGTATCCTGTCCCACCGCAATATAATTCTTTGCAAGAAGCTGCGAGCCACCAAGCAATGATTTATAGCGCGTGTCCCATCCGGCTTTCTTCGCATAGGCAAGTCCATTCTGGATAACCAGTGTAGAGGTTACTCCGGCTGCTCCGACATTGAAATAATTGAAATATCCCTCATATCCTTTGTACGTTCCTGAAATCAGTGAGCTCGTTCCATTCAAGCCCTGCTCCTGCCGCACACGGGACGCCAGATGATACGGACTGACACCGGTAAGTTCTCCGATTTTCATAAACGAGTCTGCATAATTGAGTGTTGTCTTATCCGAATCCGTCACGGTCTTTGCCATAAATGTTCCGGAAAGTATCGCGTTCACTCCGGATTTTGTCTGTGACTTATTAAAACTCAGACTTTCAAACTGAAAAATATCTGTCTCATTCAGAAAATTCCTCGGATCCATATAATAAGCAATGTATCCGGAATTCGCTGCGACCCAGTTCGAACCGTCATAGATTGTCCATGTATTTGTATTCCAGTCATAAGCTCCGGCCGCAGTAGATTTTCTTGCGTCATCTCCGCTTTTTGGAACCAGATTCACACCATTTACACTTTCTTTGGTAATCACAGTTCCCCAGTCGAGGCCGGTATCTACAGCTTCAAACTTCCATTGCGGATATTGCTTGTGCAGCTGCGTAAGCCCGGTTATATAACTGTCTGGAAATCCCGCCGCCTTCATTTCTGTAGAAAATGCAGCATCGGTTGCTGCCTTTGCAACATCTATATTTGAAAAAAAGCCTCCGCCTGAAATCAGTATCGTACAGCTCAGCACAATGCTCAACAAGCGCTTTCTTTTGTTTGTCATATTTGTGCATACCCCTTTCAAGACATAATATGCTAGTTTTCATTATATAAAACTTTACATAGCCAGTCAATCAAAATATAGGGGCACAAACGGCGCAGATACTGTATTTAGCGCTTTTTGCGTGTCATGCTTTTCCAAACAAGGACACCAAAAATTCCTCCAGACAGACCACTTGTCATGCCAATCAGATTCCGGATTCCCACATCCATAATCTCAATATTTACCAGCCCGCCGATAAATGCAAGCGTTCCGATTGCCGCCATCACTGAAATAACTGCAAGGATCAGTAATGTTTCTTTGTCTAAGTGACTGTTTTTCCATACGTGATGATTCATAATTTGTCTCTCCTCTTCATTTGTTTCATTTTCTAAGAGAATTGTCGCAAATATGGTGAGACATAAAAAGGACACCTCCCATGTAGGTGTCCTTCACACTATTCTTTAATCCTCGTACTCTGTTTCTCCGACCTCTGTCCAGTCACTGATTTCGTATTCGTTTCCGTCTTCGTCTGTAAACGTCATTTCATCTTCCGTATTATACATCTGCGCATCATTCGGACTACTGTAATCCTTTCCCGATGTTACGATTGCTACAATAATTACTGCCACAATCACCACCGCTGCTCCAATAATCAGAAATTTGTTCGCTTTGTTGTCCATTGATCCATCTCCTTTGTTTTAATTATTTCTCTTTGCATTTTTGCAATTGCTTTCTTTTATAATATAATGCGGTCTGCGTTTTACTTCCATATAAGTCTTGGCAATATACTGTCCCATGATGCCCATGCAGAACAATTCAATGCCGCCAATAAATGTAATGATACACACCAGCGACGGCCAGCCTGCCACCGGATCACCAAACACAAGCGCACGGATCACCTCAACGATAATCGCGATAAACGAAACAATCGTAAGTATCATTCCAAGATAGGAAGATATCTGAAGCGGCGTATTGGAAAAATTTATAATGCCATCGATCGAATACCGCACCAGTTTCCAAAAGCTCCATTTTGTCTCTCCCGCCGAGCGCTCCACATTCTCAAACTCCAGCCATTTCGTCTCATAACCTACCCATGCGAATATGCCTTTGGAAAAGCGATTGTATTCGCTGACAGAGAGTATCGAATCCACCATCGCTCTTCTCATCAGTCGATAATCTCTTGCCCCATCTGCGATATCGATGTTTGACAGCCGGCGCATCAGCTTGTAAAAACAGCGGGCAAAAAATGAACGAATCGGCGGTTCTCCTTTGCGGTTGACACGCCGCGTCGCCACATTATCACAATCCTGACTTTCTATCATGGCAAGCATCTGTGGCAGTAAAGACGGCGGATCCTGCAAATCCGCATCCATCGTTGCAATGTAATCTCCATCGGCATTGGATAATCCTGCATATAAAGCTGCTTCTTTTCCAAAATTTCTGGAAAACGAAACATAATGCACTCTCTCGTCTGCCGCTGCCAGCTTTTGAATTTCCTGCAACGTATTGTCCTTCGAACCATCATTGACAAACAGATACTCAAATTCGTAATCCTTTATCGTATCCGTGACCCGATTCAGCTCCTGATATAAAATCCCCAAAGATTCCTGTTCGTTATACATTGGAACAACAATACTTACTTTCCCCTTACTCATGCAATTCTCTCTTTCTCCTTATTCTGGTACTTACACATGCGCTGATCATAAACAGAACCACCGCACCAAGACTAATGCCAGCTCCCGCTTTCACTCCAGGCGTTGTGTAACAGAGTTTTATCGTATGACTGCCTTTCTCCAGATGTACACCTACAAGCGCATCTGCAAGTGGTTCAATTTCTGTCTCTTTTCCGTCCACATACAGTGTCCATCCCTCATCTGCCGGAACTGATAAAATCAGTCTGCCTGCGTTCTGCACCTGAATCTTTCCTTCGATCTTACGATCTGTCATATCCGTAAGCTGCATGGTCTGTGCATTCAAGGTATCAAATGCCTGCTGCACCACTTT
>URYB01000070.1 GCA_900552085.1 uncultured Lachnobacterium sp. | reverse complement strand
CGATTGTATGATCATGTTTGATAAAATGCAGGATTTTGCACATGTGTCCAAGGAACTTCTTGACCAGGTAAAAGATTCCAATCAGTCTGTAGAGGCAATCAACAATGCAGCGCAGGAGTCTGTTAAGGGAATTTCCGATCTGACAGATAATGTTGCTAATATTTCGGAACATATGTCTGTGATTCAGGAAAACAATGATAATAATGATCATTTCGCAAATGATCTCATTGGAAAAATCCGGACAAAATTAAATCAGATTGAGACATTACAGCAGTAGGAAAACAAATTTTAAGCGGGGAAGGCAACTTCTCCGCTTTTTTCGATAAAGGGTATTTACAAATCAAAAAAATCATGTATTATAATAATATCTTTTTTCATTCGACGGGCTATGTATACATAGGCCTGTTTCTTTATGTCTGCAACAAGTCAGTTGCAGCGTTTCCAGAGTAAGGAGAAAACAGAATATGAAAGAAATTTTTCAGGAGTACGGTGGGATTCTGATTACAGTTGTTGCGATTCTGGCAGTTATTGTCGTTATTACAGCTGTCATTGGAAAAGATGAAAATGGTGCGATCGGCCAGGCGTTTATGCAGATCATCAACAATTTTGTTGCACAGGTAAATGCAAACACAGGGGTACAGTAAATGACAGAACTTGGAAAAGAATATTTTGGACCATTGTGGAAATATGTTGACGATGATAAAATTACGGATGTCGATTACAATGGCCGGGAAATATGGCTGACAAATACCGAAAACATACGGTATCGCGCGAATCCGGAGTATGTAAAAGAATTTATTACAGACAATTTTATCGAGCAGTTTACCCAGCGGATCGCTAATGTTGTAAGCCGGCAGTTCAACAAGCAGAATCCGCAGCTGGAAGCTGAGACAAGCGAACTACGCGTGACCATTGTTCATGAATCTGTGGCACGTTCCGGCAGGACGATCAGTATCCGCAAAACACCGCCAATCATTCGCCTTACAGAAGAAAAGGCGATACAAGAGAATTTTTGTGAAGAAAAAGTTTTGGCGTTGCTTATCCATTGTGTCAAGAATCATTGTAATATGATTTTTTGTGGAATGCCGGGAATCGGTAAGACGGAGTGCATCAAATTTTTCTCGCAGTATATCCCACAGAATGACCGTGTGATCACCATCGAAGATACAATGGAAATCCGTTATGCAGCAACCAATCCGGGAAAGGATTGTGTAGAAATGCGTGTGCAGGCAGGACGGTTTGATTATGCGGATGCAATCAAATCAAGCCTCCGGTTAAATCCACGCTGGATCATGCTCTCGGAGGCGCGTTCGAAGGAAGTAAAGTATCTGTTGGAAAGCTGGTCGACAGGCGTTTGTGGAATGACAACGCTGCATACGGACGATGTGCGTAACATACCGGACCGGATTCTTAATATGCTTGAGAACCGCGTAGATGCGGATCGTCTGGAAAATACCTGTTATCAGGCGATGGATGTCGGAGTATTGATCCGAAAACGCATGAATGAGCAGCAACAGGCGTATCGCTATATTGATCAGGTATGCTTTTTTCTAAGAGAGGAATGCGAGAACAAAATCGTGATGGTCGTGGAGGATGGCAAACTTGTGTTAGAACAGCTGCCGGAGGTATTGCAGGCACAGTTTGCAAAAGATGCGATCATGGATCCGTTTTCCTATGAAAAATCAGAGGGCCGGAAAGAGGCAGGCGATGATTGAATTACTGGTAATTGCCGGATTGTACACACTGCGTCTGTTGCTCAAAATGCAGTGGATGACAACGGTTATATTCGGATTATACATGCTGGTACGTGTGCGTATTTACCGTAAACGCTTTCGACAGATGAAGGAACAGAAACTTCGCTTTGAGGAAGCCTGTGAGTATATGGACACCTTTTTGTATGCATTTGTCAAAGAAGGAAAAGTGGAACGGGCATTGACGGATGCGCATCAGGTACTGGGGAATGGTCCCATGCGGGAGGCGGTCGAGGAAGGGCTCGATCACCTGTATATGGTGTACGATGACAGCCAGACGGACATTATGCGTAATGCATTAGGAAGAATTGACCGGGACTATCCCTGTGAGCGCATAAGGACGATGCACGATTTTGCCGTACATGTGGAAAGTTACGGAGGAGCGATCGATACCTCTGTGGATTTGCTTTTGAGGGACAAAAGCCGGTGGGAAAAGCGCATACAGATCACGATGAAAGAACGGCAGAAGATGTTTATGGATGTTGTATTATCGATTGTGGCATCACTTCTGATTTGTGCGATGATTCTCTACTTGCCGGTAGGAAGTGTCGATATCGGTGGGAATATGGTTTCTCAGATGATTACGGTCGTTGTATTGTTGCTGGATGACTGGATTTTTGCCCGGGCGCAGAAATATCTTATGGTGGACTGGCTGCAGTTGGATGGCGTGAGACAGGAGACGGACCGGCAGAAAGTGGAACGATATGATCTTTATGATGAAAAAAAGGAACGGAAGCTTTCTGTGGTTATGGCCGGTATCTGTGGAATGCTGACCGCCTGGGCTTTGTATGCCGGACAGCAGGTGTGGGCAGCGGCAGGGATGTTTCTGACGCTTTTTACGGCAAATCAGCATCGCATAGGAAGAAGACTGGCGACAAAGAAACGCATAAAAAATATCAAAAGTGCGTTTCCGGTGTGGCTGATGGATATTGTCTTGTTATTGCAAAGCGAAAATGTACAGATGGCACTCGCAAAATCGCAGGAGCATGCACCGCTGGTATTGGAACATGAGCTGGAAATTTTAAATGACCGTTTGCAGATCGCGCCGGAATCACCGGAGCCGTATCATGCTTTTATGCAGGAATTTCAAATTCCCGAAATTCATTCTGCCATGAGTATGCTCTATGCCCTTTCCATGGGCAATAGTGACCGTGCGGACCAACAGGTGGGGGAATTGATCACAAGAAACTTTTCTATGCAGGATGCGGTGGAAACGGAGCGTCTGCATAATCGAAACAGTGGATTGTATCTGTTGTTTCTGGCTCCGGTAGTCACCGCTTCTTTTAAGCTGCTTGTGGATATGGCATTGTTTATGTTGACATTCCTTCAGCCTTCCGGGATAGGTGGTTGATAAAATATGGGTAGCGGCTTTGAATAAAAACAGGAAAGAATACAGGAGAAAAAATTTATGAGTCAGATAATGAAAGCATATATGGCTTTGTTTCTGCTTTTACTTATGGCGGTGTCCGCAATGGGAATCGTCACGGCACAGATGCAGCTGATTCAGGCGGAAAATATGCACAAAACATTTATGACAGAACTTGCAGGCTGCAATTTAGATTCGCGTGTTATGGAAAATTGTTTTGAACGCGCAAAAGATATGGGATGCAATCTCTGTATTACTTTTTATAAAGCAAAAGGAAAGATTGCACAATGCAAAGCAAAAGGTGATCTTCCAGTCAAAACGGATGATGTGGAAATTGCAAAAGTTGAATTGGAAACGACCATTCAGTTTCCAGTTTTTCAATTCTGTAAAAAACAGAAAATGGTAGACTATATTGGAAAGGATGCGTATGCAGGAACTGATTGAAGAATATGGAGGCTGTCTGATGATTCTTATGTTGGGACTTGGAATTGTACAGATATTTGAGAGGGCATTGGGACTTTTATGAGAGAATTATGCAAAGAATATGGAATGGTGTTGATTGCTGTGGTGGGGAGCTTTGCGTATCTGTCCATGGCAGGAAAGATACTGTTGGGACCGGATGGGGTGATTGCCAGTTTGATCCGGGTATCTCTGGGAGGTTAGGATGAGAGAGATTATTGCACAGTATGGTGGCATATGGATTGCGCTGACGGTAGGAATTGGACTCTTTGGGTTATTGTGCCTGTTCCCGTTTGGGGACAGGCAGGGCATACTTTCTTATGCCGGTTCCTGCTTAGAAAGCCAGTTACAGGAAAAAGAAGTAACCACATCTGCATTTGATGAGTATTGGAGGAAAAATGAAAAATATGATATTGGGGATGATGGGGAGTCTCATTCTGATTAATACGCTGTGTATCTGTCTGTGTCTTTTGAAGTATAGTCCGGGAGTTCGGGCGATGCGGATACAGGAAAAACAGATCGTTGAATACACACAGGGACATTGGAGAAGAAAGAACCTGTCACCATGATGAAATGAAAAAGGACTGTGCATTTATTGCACAGTCCAATGCTGGTTTTATGCTTTGTCCGTATCGGTTTCTGCGTCAGCTTCCGATTCCGGAAGTCTTACATAAACACGTTCAATACGGTTTTTATCCATACGATCAATGCGCAGGAGCACATTTTCGTCTGTAATTACAATTTCATTTTTTTCCGGAAGATGATCCAGAAGCTCCAGACAATAACCACCCATCGTGTCGTAATCGTCGGAAGTAAAGTGAACACCTAAGGCATCACTGACATCTTCGAGATTGGCAGAACCTAATACATAGTATTCCCGTTCATTGATTGCTACGATATCGTCTTCCTCATCCGCATCATACTCGTCGCGAATCTCACCGACAATTTCCTCTAACAGATCTTCTAAGGTGATCAGTCCGGCAGTCACACCGTACTCATCCAAAACGATAGCCAGAGAAATGGAAGATTTACGCATTTCCAAAAACAAATCTGCGGTGTTCTTATGTTCGTATGTAAAATATGGTTCACGAAGCATGTTACGTACCGAAAAATCTTCGGTATCATTTTGCAGAAGAAAATCTTTCATGTTGATGATTCCGATGACGTTGTCTGTGGAGTCCTCATAGACAGGAATACGCGTAAACATATCCTCGCGGAAGACATCAAGTACTTCCTGATAAGTTGCATCCACCTGAACAAATGTCATATCAATACGCGGAACCATGATCTCTTTGGCTTCGGCATCGCCAAAATCAAAGAGATTATGAATCATATCACGTTCTTCATTTTCGATGACACCGGTCTCCTGACTGACATCTACGATGGTACGGAGCTCTTCTTCGGTCATCTGTGCATTGGCATCGTTTGGATTGATGCGCAGCAGAAACAAAAGACCTAACGACAGTTTGTTGACGATAAAGATGACAGGTGTCAGAATTTTCATCAGAAAACTGATCGCTCCTGCAATATGTAATGCAAGCTGATTCGCCTTGATCGTTGCCATCGTTTTCGGTGTGACTTCTCCGAAAATTAAAATCAAAAGTGTCAGAATACCGGTTGCAATACCGGCACCGAAACTTCCGAAATACTTGATTGCGAGCGAAGTCGCAAGAGAAGAAGCGGAAAGATTGACAATATTGTTTCCGATCAGAATTGCGGAAAGCATCTTTCCGGAATCGTCCGTAACGCGCAGAACCCTGTCTGCCCGTTTATCTCCAGATTCAGCCAGGGTACGCATACGTATTTTGTTCACAGTTGTCAATGCGGTCTCTGCCGAAGAAAAGAAGGCAGAGAGCATTAAAAGTACAACTAAAAATATTAATTGTGGTATATCACTGGGGCCCAATAAAATTCACCTCATATATTTTCTATAAATTTCTACAGAATCGATTTAGTTATCATCGGAACTGTAGTTTGGAGCTTCCTTCGTGATGTGAATATCATGTGGATGACTCTCACGAAGAGATGCTGCTGTAATCTTAACAAACTTTCCGTTTTCTTTCAAGGTCTCGATGTCCTGACATCCGCAGTAACCCATACCGGAACGGATACCACCGATCAGCTGGAATACGGTATCTTCGAGTGTTCCCTTGTAAGCAACACGTCCTTCGACACCTTCCGGAACCAGTTTCTTTGCACCTTCCTGGAAGTAACGGTCTTTGCTTCCGTTCTCCATGGCTGCGATAGATCCCATGCCACGGTATACTTTGTATTTTCTTCCCTGGAATAACTCAAATGTACCAGGAGCTTCGTCACAACCTGCGAACATAGATCCCATCATACATACGTTAGCACCGGCTGCTAATGCCTTTGTCATATCACCAGAGTACTTGATACCACCATCTGCGATCACCGGGATGCCATATTCTTTGGCAACAGCGTAACAGTCCATGATTGCAGAAATCTGTGGAACGCCGATACCTGCAACGATACGGGTGGTACAGATAGAACCAGGTCCGATACCGACTTTGACAGCGTCAGCGCCAGCCTCGATCAGTGCTTTGGCAGCAGCACCGGTAGCAATGTTTCCGGCGATAACCTGTAAATCCGGATATTTAGCCTTGATCTTCTTGACTGCCTCAAGGATATTCTTGGAATGTCCGTGTGCAGAGTCTACAACGATGACATCGACATGTGCATTGACCAGTGCATCGACACGCTCCATCATGTTGCCTGTGATACCAACACCGGCACCGCAGAGAAGACGTCCCTGCTCATCTTTTGCAGACTGTGGATATTTGATCTGCTTCTCAATATCTTTGATTGTGATCAGTCCCTTGAGGTTGAAATCTTTGTCAACGATCGGAAGCTTTTCTTTTCTTGCTTTTGCAAGGATTTTTTTAGCCTCTTCAAGAGTGATTCCTTCCGGAGCTGTGATCAGATTCTCAGAAGTCATGGACTCGCTGATCTTTTTGCTGAAGTCTGTCTCAAATTTTAAATCACGGTTGGTGATGATTCCGACAAGACGGCCGTCCTTTGTGATCGGGACACCGGAAATACGGAATTTTGCCATCAGATTATCTGCATCTGCAAGTGTATGATCCGGGGATAAGAAAAACGGGTCTGTAATAACAACGTTCTCAGAACGCTTTACCTTATCAACCTCGTCCGCCTGTGCCTCAATTGACATATTTTTGTGGATAATACCGATACCACCCTGTCTTGCCATTGCAATTGCCATCTTGGATTCTGTGACAGTATCCATTGCTGCACTCATCATAGGAATGTTTAAGACGATCTTCTTGGTAAGATGTGTCTTTAAGTTGATCATATTTGGTGTAACCTCAGAATACTGAGGTACCAGAAGAACGTCATCAAATGTAATTCCTTCGCCGATAATAGTACCCATTTCCTAATTTCCTCGCTTTCTTCTTTTATGTAATTAATGAATGAATAATTGTATTAACATTAGCAAAATAACGAAATGGTGTCAAGGGATGCAAAGTGCATTATTTCTTATAAAATAGTGGTCGTTTTCTTATAAATGAAAATAGGAAAATCTTTCATTCACAAATCCCAAAATATGTGTTATCATTTTAATTACATATGGATATTTTTTAATGCAGGGCAAGGGAGCCACACTCAGGACTTTCTATGCCCTTTTTAATCTTAAAAGGAGTAACTATTCAGAACCGAAGGAGAAAATAATGGAGTTTCGACCATGTATTGACATTCACAATGGAAAAGGCAGACAGAATGTTGGCAGCTCCTTAAAAGACCAGGGCGATTTCGCAACGGAAAATTTTGTTTCTGAGCAGGATGCGGCATTTTATGCAAGACTCTATCAGAGTCAGAACATCCGGGGAGGACACATTATTTTGCTGAATCCGAAGCAGAGTGAATTTTATGAAGCAACAAAGGCGCAGGCGATAAAAGCACTTGGTGCATATCCGGGGGGCCTTCAGATAGGAGGCGGAATCAATGCGGAAAATGCCCAGGAATTTATTGAAGCAGGCGCCCAGGCAGTCATTGTTACTTCCTACGTATTTAAAGACGGCTGTGTCAATTATGAAAATTTAGACAAAATAAAGAAAGCCGTTGGTAAGGAGCATCTGGTTTTGGATCTTTCCTGCCGTTACCGAAGTGAGCCGGGTAAGGACAGCGGATATTATATTGTAACCGACCGTTGGCAGAAATATACCGATGAGATGGTGACGCCGGAGCTTTTGGATGAATTATCCGGATATTGTGTGGAATTTTTAGTGCATGCAGTAGATGTGGAAGGAAAAGCAAATGGAATCGAGAAGCCTCTGGCAAAACTTCTGGGTGACTGGGGTAAAATTCCGATTACATATGCCGGCGGAGTGCATAGTTTTGAAGATTTAAAGAAACTGGCAGACCTTGGCAGCAACCATCTGAATGTTACAATAGGAAGTGCGTTGGACATTTTCGGGGGCACGATGCCGTATCAGAAAGTATTGCAGGAAATTTCATATTTAAATAAAAAACTGTAATTTATATAAGGATCAGTGAAAGGAGAACAATCATGAGCAATTATACAAAGGAAGATATCTTCCGTATGGTAGAGGAAGAGGATGTCGAGTTTATCCGTCTTCAGTTTACGGATATTTTTGGTACTTTAAAGAATGTAGCAATCACATCCAGCCAGCTGGAAAAAGCACTGGATAATAAGTGCATGTTTGACGGATCTTCGATTGAGGGATTTGTCCGCATCGAGGAATCGGATATGTATCTTTATCCGGATCTGGATACATTTACGATTTTCCCATGGAGACCGCAGCAGGGAAAAGTTGCAAGAATTATCTGTGATGTTCACTGCGCAGATGGCAAACCGTTTGAGGGAGATCCACGTTACATATTAAAGAAGCAGATCGCGAAAGCGGCTGAGATGGGATACACATTCAATGTTGGACCGGAGTGTGAGTTTTTCCTGTTCCATCAGGATGAGAATGGACAGCCGACAACGATCACTCACGAAAAAGCAGGCTATTTTGATCTCGGACCGGTAGACCTGGGAGAAAATGCAAGACGTGATATGGTACTGACGCTGGAGGATATGGGATTTGAGATTGAAGCTTCCCACCACGAAGTGGCACCGGCACAGCATGAAATCGATTTTAAGTATGACGAGGCAATGGTGACAGCGGATAACATCATGACCTTTAAACTTGCAGTGAAGACAATTGCAAAGCGTCACGGATTGTTTGCAAGTTTTATGCCAAAGCCAAAATTCGGAATCAATGGTTCCGGTATGCACATCAATATGTCTTTGTCCAAAGATGGACACAACATTTTTGATGATCCGCAGGGTGAATTGGGATTGAGCAAAGAGGCATATTATTTCATCGGTGGAATCATGAAGCATATGAAAGGTGTTACAGCGGTTATGAATCCTCTGGTAAATTCCTACAAGAGACTTGTTCCGGGATATGAGGCACCTTGTTATATTGCATGGTCTGCGACGAACCGCAGCCCTCTCATCCGTATTCCGGCAAGCCGTGGCGAAGGAACCCGTGTGGAACTCAGAAGCCCGGACCCGGCGGCAAATCCATATCTTGCACTTGCGGTATGTCTTGCTGCGGGATTAGATGGCATCGAAAACAAAATTGAGCCACCGGCAGAAGTTCCGGAGAATGTATACGCACTCAGCGATGAGGAAAAAGAAAGCCGCGGTATCGAGTCGATTCCGGCAGATCTGCATGCTGCACTCAAAGAGTTAAAGAAAGATACTTTTGTTCAGGAAGTGCTTGGAAAGCATATTACAGACAAGTATCTTGAGGCAAAAGAAGAAGAGTGGATGCAGTACCGGACACAGGTTACCGCATGGGAAATCGAAGAATATCTGTATAAGATATAACAGCTTTTTATTCTAAAGATACGGGTGATCGACACAGTGAGTAATATAGTAATTGCATTTCCAAAACAGGAAGTGGCACAGAATGTAAAAAAAATATTGTCACAAAGCGGCTACAGTGTGCAGGCAGTCTGCACGACCGGAGCGCAGGCGCTGAACAGTATTAATAATTTAGAGAGTGGTATTTTGATCTGTGGTTGTCGCTTTATTGATATGATGTATACGGAGATTTATGAATATCTTCCGCCGGAGTTTCAGATGCTTCTGATTGCATCGGCAAGTTCGATACAGGAGAGGGAAATCAGCAACATTGTCAGTCTGGTATTGCCGATGAAAGTGCATGAATTGTTGCAGACGGTGGAGATGATGGAGGGAGAAATCCGCCGCAGACGCAAACGCATGAGGCAGCGCCCGAAGGTACGTTCCGAGGAGGATCAGAAGGTCATCCAGAAGGCGAAGGCGCTTCTGATGGAACGAAACGGATTTTCGGAGGAAGAAGCACACCGCTATATCCAGAAACGAAGTATGGATAACGGAACGGAACTTGTGGAAGTATCCCAGATGATTTTAAGTCTGATGCAGGAGGGGTAGATTCCGGATCGCGTAGGTCATAAGGCATCCTCCCTAAAGGGTCCCTCCTTATGACAAGTGTCAAAGCACTTTACAGCATCGGGCGAAAATGCTAAACTTAATGAACAGAGTGAGTAAAAATTATTAAAGGAAAGCAATAGAAAGCGAGGAACAAAAATGTTTCATATTAATGAAAATTATCAGAAGCTGCCAGGCAGCTATCTGTTCAGTACCATTGGAAAGAAGGTAAATGCATATCAGGAGGCAAATCCGGACAAAGAGATCATCCGTCTTGGTATCGGTGATGTTACACAGCCGATCGCACCGGCAATCATCGAGGCTATGCACAAAGCAGTTGACGAGATGGGACATGCAGAGACATTCCACGGTTATGCACCAGATCTTGGATACGCATTTTTAAGAAAAGCAATCGTAGACAATGATTACAAGGCAAAGGGATGTGACATCTCTGAGGATGAAATTTTCGTATCCGACGGAGCAA
>URYB01000069.1 GCA_900552085.1 uncultured Lachnobacterium sp. | reverse complement strand
TGATCTGATTCTTCAAAATATGAAGGATGATGGTAAAATCACACAGGAACAATATTATGAGGCAACGAAGGAAGATATTGAACTGAACCGTCCAAAGAAGAAAAACACGGATAAGATAAACAATTATGTGGACACATATGCGTATTATTGCGCGACACGTGCATTGATGGAGCAGGAAGGATTCACTTTCCAGTACTATTTTGATTCGGATGAGGAAAAGGAAGCATACAATGAACAGTATGATGAACTTTATGCAGCGTGTCAGAAAAAGCTTTATTCCGGTGGATACAAGATTTATACAACCATCGATATGGATAAGCAGAAAAAGCTGCAAAGTACAGTAGATGACACACTTGCGGGATTTACCGAGAAAAATGATGACGGTACCTATAATATGCAGGGTGCTGCAGTTACGATTGATAACAATACCGGATATGTGGTGGCTATCGTTGGAGGACGGGATCAGGATTTTAATTCCTATACATTGAATCGTGCATTCCAGAGCCACAGGCAGCCGGGAAGTTCTATTAAGCCGCTGATCGTTTACACACCGGCCTTTGAACGGGGCTATGATCCGAATACAATTGTGGATGATCACAAATTTGAGGGTGGTCCGTCCAATGCGACGAATACATATGCGGGCAAAGTGCCGCTTCGCTATGCAGTGGCGAAATCACTGAATACGGTCGCATGGCAGGTATATGAACAGATAACGCCTAAGGTTGGTCTGCAATATCTTAAGAACATGAATTTCAGCAGTATTGTAAAAGATGACTATACACTGGCCACTTCACTGGGAGGATTTACCAAGGGAGTGTCTCCGCTGGAGATGGCATCGGCGTATGCGGCATTGGAAAATGATGGTATGTTCCGACAGCCAAATTGTATTCAATCAATTGTGGATGCGGATGAGAATGTAGTCTACTCTTCACAGATGACAGAAGTATCCATCTACGAACAGGATGCTGCAAGAACAATGACCGATGTACTTACGACGGTTATGGATAGCGGTACAGGTAAATCATTGAAACTGAGCAATATGCCGTGCGCAGGAAAAACCGGAACGACCAATGATCATAAGGATGGATGGTTTGTCGGTTATACAAGATACTACACGACCAGTGTGTGGGTTGGATGTGATTATCCGAAGGCAATCAGTAACCTTAGCGGAAGTACGTATCCGGGACAGATCTGGAAAGCGTATATGTCAGCGATTCATGAAGGTCTGAATCCGATGGACTTCCTTCCATATGCAAAACTGTCCGATGAATTTATCCAGAAGCAGCAGGATGAAGAGTCGGAAAAGGAGCAGGAGCGAGAAGACCAGAAAGATTCAGAAGCGGAAAAAGATTCGGAAGCTGATCAGAAGGATTCGGAAAGGGACGATTCCAAGAAAGATCCTGCGGATACAAACAATACGGATGACAAGAACAATAACAGTGAGGATAACAATTCATCAGATAACAGCCAGAATAATGATCAGAACAACAATCAGAGTAATGACAATTCGGATAATAACACGGGTGGAGATGATCAGAATAATTCCGGTGGTGACAATGGTGAGGATACCGGTGGAGACAGCGGAGCAGATACTGGAGAATAGAAAGTGTTATTTGCTTCTTTTCTTGAAAAATATGGGTTGGATGAAACGCATTCCTATGCTAAAATAGAGGCAGATAAATACGAAATCCAGGAGGAAGAGTAATTGAAGAAATATGGTTTTGGAGTAGATGTAGGTGGAACTACGGTAAAGATGGGATTTTTTGAGACAAGCGGCAAGCTTCTCGACAAATGGGAGATTACAACCAATACAGATGACAATGGAAAGGCTGTACTTCCGGACATTGCAAAGTCCATTGACAATAAGCTGGCACAGGAAGGTATCAGCAAGGCTGAAATCGAAGGCATCGGTATCGGAGTTCCGGGACCGGTAAGAAATGACGGAGTTGTTTTGAATTGTGTCAATCTTGGCTGGGGAATTATTAACGTGGCAGAAGAACTTGGACGTCTTACAGGTCTGCCTGTCAAAGTAGGAAACGATGCAAACGTTGCAGCACTCGGTGAGATGTGGCAGGGTGGTGCAAAAGGAAGTAAGGATGTTATTATGGTAACACTGGGCACCGGTGTCGGTGGTGGAATCATCGTTGATGGTAAAATTGTAGCAGGATACAACGGAGCCGGCGGTGAGATCGGACATATCACGGTAAATAACGATGAAATTGAACCGTGTAACTGTGGACAGTATGGATGTCTGGAACAGTATACATCAGCAACCGGTATCGTTCGTATGGCAAAGCGTAAACTTGCAAAGACACAGGACGAGACCTCTTTACGCAAATTTGAAAATATCACTGCAAAGGATATCTTTGATGAGGCAAAAGCAGGGGACGCTGTTGCATTGCTTCTGGTAGACGAAGTTGGAGAGATTCTTGGATCTACACTTTCAAATATCGCATGTGTAGTAAATCCGGAAGTTATTGTAATCGGTGGCGGTGTATCAAAGGCAGGACAGATCCTTATTGATACGATCAAGAAACATTATCAGGAGACTTCTTTCAAGGCATGCCGTGATACACGTTTCGAGCTGGCATCTCTTGGAAATGATGCAGGAATTTATGGTTCCATGAACCTGATCATCAATAATTAAGCTCAGAATAGTTAGCAAAAAAGATTTCGAAATCAATAAAAAGCGGTTGTGTTACTGTGAAAAGTACAGTAGCACGACCGCTTTTGTGTGTAATGAATAAAATTTATTTTCCTTGTGATGCGAGTTCCTGATTTAATATATCCTGAATGATTTCCTGACAGTAACTGCCGAGACGCTTCTGGTCTTCTTTGGAAAGTTCGGATACATAGATCGGTTTTCCGTAGGTTAATGTAACTTTTGCGGATCTGACCCATGGAAAATGATTCTCGAATACATCTGCAGTACCGGTAAGTACCATAGGAACTATCGGACATTTCGTTTTCTGCGCGATTTTAAAGGAGCCTTCTTTGAATGGAAGAAGGGTGTCCGGGTGTTCGGCATCTTTGTTTCGTGTGCCTTCCGGGAAGATACAGATGGAAATGCCAGATTTTACCTGATCGATAGCGGTCAGAATGACTTTCAGTCCCTGTTTGAGATCCTTACGGTCTAAAAACAGACAGTAAAGACGACGCATCCAGATGCCGAGAACGGGAACTTTGTTCACACCGTCTTTGGAGATATAGCCAGTCAGTCCCGGACATCTGGCATAGGTGACTACGATGTCAAAGAAGCTTCTGTGATTGCCGATGTAAAGAACCGCCTGATCGGTTGGTACATTCTCTTCGCCTTTTACGGTAAGTTTGATTCCGGCAAGGAAAGAGACACAGCGGAAGCCCCACTGTACAATTCGCAACTGACTGATATCAGCAGCCTGTTTGTTGAATTTGGAAATAATCCATTCAATGCCAAGTACTGGCAGGCCGAGCAGCAGGAACAGAAATACATATAATACTACAAGAATGGTTCGCATGGGTTACCTCTTTCTTTCTTTTGATAATGATGTGATGGTCAAAAGATTTTTGTTCATCATATTATTATATATAAATTTATGCATGAAATCAATGCGGATTGCATAGGATAGCATAAGAATGAATAGGCGGATTAAAAATGCAGGTAAAAAATAGTAAAGGGTTTTCACTGATTTGTATGGTGTTATTGTTGTCCGTTTTGTTATCCGGCTGTACAATGCTTCAGAGTCAGAAAAAAGTGCAGGATCTGGAGTTTACCGTTGTGCGACCGGAAGAGATACCGGAGACACTGAAAGAACAGGTGGAAAGCAAATTGGAAGAAAAATTTACACTGACATACAGGGATAACGAATATTTATACATAGCAAGGGGCTATGGACAGCAGGAAACCGGCGGATATTGTATTACCGTGGATCAATGTTATCTGAGTGACAATGCAGTGTGTGTAAAGACCACACTTACAGGACCACAGCCGGGAGAAGAAGTAAGTGCTGCTCCGAGCTGCCCGTACATTGTGCTGAAACTTGAACAGCGGGATGAGGAAGTTGTATTTGAATAAACATACAACAAGTACTTATTTACTATTGTAAGAAGTTTATCACTCTGCTATACTAAAGCTACTAGATGTTGTATTATTCTAGAATAATTAGCTCAAAATAGAGGAGGCAAATATGGAACAGGCACAAATCAGCAAAGTTCGGGCATCCGTTCATCAGCAGTGTGGTAACAGAGTAAAGATTCAGTTGGATCGCGGCCGCAACAAAGTTGACATCCAGGAGGGCGTGATTCAGGAAGCATACCCAAGTGTGTTTACAATACTTGTAGATGACGAGCAAGACAATGCTCCTCAGTTATTATCATTCAGTTACACAGACATCATTACGAAGGATATTCGTATGAAACTCTGTTAATTTACTGGAATATTTTCCCTCTCTTTCGAATAAGTATTTCTATACGAAGTTCGAAGAGAGGGATTTTTTTTGGAGTTAAAGAAGCAGATTTTAAAACAGAATATACAAAAAGGCAAAGCCTTTACTCAGATGACACTGGATGATGACTGTATCGTAAAAGACAGTAAGCCGGATATTATTAAAATTATACATACCAAAGGCAGCATTGTTTTTGAAGAATCTAAGGTAAATAATCAAACAGTGTGGGTGACTGGCAAATTAAAATTTACAGTACTGTACCGCAGTGATGGAAATGCAGGAAAAGTAGAAACGCTTTCAGACACCATTGATTTTGGCGAAAAGATCATGATGGATGAACTTGAAGAATTGGATACGGTCAAGCTAAGTGGAAAGCTGGAGGACTTATCCATCACAGCAATTAATTCGAGAAAGCTCGCTGTTCGTGCGGTTGTAGGAATTACTGCGGTATCGGAACAGATGAGGGAGGAGGAACTGGTCAGCGGGGCAGAAGGGGAAGAAGATATTCAGCAGAAACAGGAAACAAGGCAGATGTTGCTTCTTGTTACATCAAAAAAGGACATCTTGCGCACACATAATGAAATGAATCTTCCGGCAGCCAGTCCGAATATCGGAAGAATTCTTTATTACAATGCAGATATTCAGAATAAAGAGGTATCTATGTCCAATGACCGTGTGCAGGTACAGGGCATGGCACATCTGAATGTGCTGTATAGCAGTCTGGAAGGACAGTTGGAGTGGTATGATGCCATGGTGCCTTTTTCTGGAACGATGGATTGTGAGGGAGCAGATTCACAATCACTGTACTGGATCGTGATCACACCGGCAGATATTGAGTTGGAGGCTGCGGCAGACTATGATGGAGAAATGCGCAGTCTGCATTTGGATATGGTGTTTGATGTCAGCCTGAAAGTATGGGAGGAAAAGGAGGAGACGATCCTTTCGGACATATACGCGTTAAGCAAACATCTGACACCGGAAAAAGAGATGCTGAAGATTACAAAACTCGTGATCAAGAACGAGGCAAAACTGCGCGTGTCCCAGCAGATGAAACTTGATGAAGGGCAGGAAAAAATTCTGCAGCTTTGTTCCTATGAGGGAACCGCAGATATTGATTCTGTGGAGGTAATCGACAATGGACTGAAAGTCGAGGGAGTGCTGAGCGTATACATTTTATATGCAACGGTGGATGACAGTTCACCACTTGCCCGTGCTTTTGAGCAGATTCCATTTACACAGGTTATTGATGTACCGGGACTGCGTAAGGACAATCGTAATATCCGCTATGAACTGGAACCGGGAATGGATCAGCTGCAGGTAAACCTGCTGGATAATGAGCGTTATGAAATCAAGGCTGCTTTATCCATTACGGCACTGGTACTCGAAGAAGATTACACAGACAAAATCGTAGATGTCCGGGAAAATGAACTTGATATGGAGCAGCTTCAGCGACAGCCGGGAATCACTGGGTATATTGTACAGCCACAGGAAAGTTTGTGGGATATTGCCAGAAGGTATCATACGACAGAGGAGGGGATTCTTGTCACAAATGGTTTAAAGACAGCGAATGTCAAAGCCGGAGATAAAATCATTATTGTCAAAAGTGTTGGCTGATGTTAGTATTTTCATAGGTTGTCAAAAGCTTTGAGGGAAGATAAAGAACAAAGGAGAGGTTATGGTAAACAATCACGAGAATGAATTTGAAAAGAAACCATATGATCCGGATGCGCAATATGGATTTCCATCACGGAACAATAGTACATCCAGGGGATACAATTTAAATGGAACTTATTATGAAAGCACCAGCAATTATGATGACTATGCAGATGTAGAATCCAAAGGGCAGGAATATGAAAGCCAGGATCGTGACACACAGAATTATGGCACAGGCATATATGGACAAAATACATATATATCCGGCGCGCAGGGGATGGCAAATAATATCACACCGCCGTTGGATAAGAAAGGACGTCCACTGAAAAACAAATTTGCATCAAGGCTTGCCTGGGGCATTATTTTGATTGTGGAATCTTTTCTTGTTGGCTTTGGCATGGCACCGGTTTATATAGCCACAATCCTGAGTATTATAGCTATTGTGTTTGCATTTCAACAGAATGTGGCATATACACAGGGAGATTGGGACACCTATAAAAGAAAGGCAAAAACTTCGGGAATACTGCTTTGGATTGCAGGAATTATTATCGTTATCTGGATTGCAATTCTGGTTGTGGCAGGGGTATGGCTGTATAAGGAATATAGTGCAAGTGATGAACTGAAAGACCTTTTCAATTCGCATCAGGACTATACTTATACGGACACTACAGAAGATCCGGATGTGTATGAAGAAGCAAGTTCACAGGTGAATGACGAAGGAAATGACAGTTATGAATATACCGGAAAAATCAGCAGTAAGCCGGAAAACTTTAATGTATTCACAATTGGAAGTAAAAAAATATCGGTACCGCTTTCTGTAAAAGAATTTCAGAAGATAGGGTTTGAGTTAAAAGAAAATGCACTAAAGGAAAGTATTGAACCGCATAATGACAGTGCATTTCCATACTATACCATGGAGGACCAGTACCAGGGAACAGTGTTTATTACTAATAATACAGACAAAAAAATCAAGGCAAAAGACGGTGTTATACAGATTATTGTAATTAACAACTACGGGGGCGCAGATATCACATTTGTCGGTGGATTGCGAATGGGAGAATCTACCATGGAAGATGTGATTGATGTCCTTGGCAGCGATTATATGAGTAAAGGTGAGTATGACAAACGTGTTTATATGCAGTGGGGATATGCGGAGGATACCGGAACAAGAATTGAAATGGACTTTTTGGATGGAAAGCTGGATGAAGTCTGGATTGTAAATGAAGAAGAGACAAAATAAATGAGGGGCTGTATCACACCGGAGAATTACATCATATGATTCTCCGTTCGTGAGCAGCTTCTTTTTGTTACTCCATGCTTTCAACGGTTGTCCATCTTCGGCCGTTGAAAGCATGGAAAAACGAAAAGCCATAAGCTGCAAACCACTCTTCTTGAGAAAATATTTAAAAAAGTATAAAAGGTGCGAAAAACAGTAGAAAAAAAATGCATTTTGTGACAAAATAGAAATAGCGATTAAAGTTAGGAGGCATTCTATGCATTTCAATAAAAACAGTAGAAAAACAAGAAAGATACATAACCGCATTTACTCAGCAGTATTAGTATTTGCCCTTGCGGCATCTTTAGCAGCTGGTGCTGTCAGCGTTTCACCGACAGACACCTATGCAAAGACTGCAAAACAGAAGCGTGATGAGGCAAAGAAGAATTTGAGTGACACCAATGACAAGATTGATGATATCAAGGATAGTCAGGCAGATGTCAAGAGTGACATCGCACAGGCTTCCAAGGATCTGAAGAGCCTTATGTCAAAGCAGGAGACTTTAAAGCAGAACATTAAGGACAAGCAGGCAGAGGTTGAACAGGCAAATCAGGAACTGGTAGATGCGCAGGATAAGGAAGAGGAAGAATACAAGGCGATGAAGCTTCGTATTCAGTATAAGTACGAGAACAGTACAGATAATTCCCTGTGGACAGCAATCATTGAATCTGATGGGCTGGCAGACATGCTTAATCGTATTGAATATGTCAGTGATCTCTATCAGTCAGACAGACAGCTGATGGATCAGTATCAGGCTGCAGTTAAGGAAGTAGAGGACTGGACGGTACAGCTTGCAGAAGATATGAACAATCTTCTGGCTTTACAGGATGAATATGAGAAGCAGCAGGGAGAACTGAATACACTTCTTGCAAAACTGGAAAAGAAGAAAGATCAATACGCACAGCAGCTTGCAGCAGCACAGGAGCAGGCAAAGGATTATCAGAAGACAATTAAGGAACAGAATGAAATCATTCGTCAGCAGGAAGCAGCTGCAGCAAGACAGAATGCAGCTACTTATGATGGAGGTGGTTCCGGAGCAAGTGGTGGTATGGGTTCCGATTCCTACCTGCAGGATTCTTCTTATAATCCATCCAATGCTACCAGCGTAAGCGGTGCAGCAGTTGTAGCTTATGCACAGCAGTTCGTGGGAAATCCATATGTATGGGGTGGAAACAGCCTTACAAATGGTGTGGACTGCTCTGGTTTCGTACATCTGGTATATGCACATTTTGGAATCAGCACCCCACGTTATTCCCAGGCGTTTAAGAGTGTGGGACAGCCGGTGGCTTATCAGAATATTCAGGCCGGAGATGTTGTGGTGTATCCGGGACATGTAGCTATCTATATTGGAAACGGATGTATTGTAGAGGCACAGTCTACACGTGCCGGAATTACAAACACAAGACCTGTAAACTGCCATACCATTACAGCCATCCGTCGACTGGTATAATTATGGATGTCATGGAGAAACGAAGAAAAAGCGTCGGTAAACGATGGATCATAACAATAATATTATGTGTACTGGTTGTTGCTTTGGGCCTTTTTACCCGATGGAAAAACCGCCAGTTAGATCCTATCGATTATAAAGCGTCGTTGGAAAAGACAGCTGCCGAAGTAAATGGAACATCTCTGACACTCCGGGATATGGCATTTTATGTGACTTATGAAGAGGCGGAAGTGGCGAAGCAGGCGATTGAATATGACGAGGAGGATCCGAAACATTACTGGAATACCCGGTTGAATGGTACTTACGTCAGAGTGGCAGCGCGCAATGCCGCAATACAGATGGCGATTCATGATGAGCTTTTTTATCAGATGGCGATGGAAGAAGGCATCGAACTGACTGACGAAGAGGAAAAATCGTATCGTATGACGGAACAGGATTTCTGGGGAGATATGGTAGATGCAGACAAAGATGTTCGCATTGACGTATCGGAAAAAGATATTGCAGAGACAATGCATAAGATTGCATTGGCACAGAAATATCAGGAAATCTACGCTGCTCTTCAAAATGGTGAAAAGGATGATTACAATTTCTCGGAAGAGGCATACAAGCAGCTTCTTGAGAAACAAAAATATAAAATTAATGAAAAAGTGTGGAAGCGGGTAAGCTTTGGCACAATCACCCTGGATTATCAGGAAGAAAATTAAATAGGAAAGAAGAAAAGAATTATGTCAGCAAAAATTGGTAGAAATGATCCATGTTGGTGTGGAAGTGGTAAGAAGTACAAAGTGTGTCATGCGGCTTTCGATGATAAGATTGCGCATTTTGCACAGTTGGGACATCGTGTTCCGACAAGAGATCTGATCAAGACACCAGACCAGATTGCAGGAATCAAGGAGAGTGCCAAGATTAATGTGGCCGTACTTGATTACATTGAGAAGAATATTCATGCAGGCATGAATACAGCGGAAATTGACAAGATTGTTTATGATATGACAACAAGCATGGGAGGTATTCCGGCACCGCTCAACTACGAAGGTTATCCATACAGTGTATGTACTTCGGTAAATGAGCAGGTATGTCATGGTTTCCCTTCGGAAGATGTCATTCTCAAAGAAGGAGATATCATTAACGTGGACTGTTCCACCATTTTAAATGGATATTTTTCAGACTCTTCCCGTATGTTCTGTATCGGCGAGGTGAGTCCGGAGAAAAAGCGTCTTGTAGAAGTTACCAGGGAATGCGTGGAGCTTGGACTCAAAGAAGTTAAGCCATGGGGCTTTTTGGGAGATATGGGACAGGCGGTGCACGATCATGCATTTGCAAATGGATATACCGTTGTTCGTGAGATTGGCGGTCATGGCGTTGGGCTTGAATTCCATGAGGAGCCATGGGTTGGATATAATTCCAAGCGTGGAACCGAGATGCTTCTCGTTCCGGGAATGATCTTTACGATTGAGCCGATGGTAAATATGGGTGGCGCTGCTATCTACATAGATGAAGAAAACGATTGGGAAGTATATACGGAAGATGGAAAGCCATCTGCACAGTGGGAGATTATGGTTCTCGTAACAGAAGACGGAGCCGAAGTACTTAGTTGGTAATTGTGTAATGTTTTCTATGAAAACATTACCTGTAGCATCAGTCCGTTTGCCGGAGGCAAATTACGCATGGGCTGATGTTCAAACGATAGTGTCAAGTTTTCTATGAAAACTTGACATGTAGCGTCAGCCCATTTGCTGA
>URYB01000068.1 GCA_900552085.1 uncultured Lachnobacterium sp. | reverse complement strand
TGCCACTTAAGCATACCACTGGTATTGAAAAATTTCTTAAGTGGCAGACCACTCATCTGATGCCATGCCTTTAACTCCTCCGCCGAAGGATTTTCTTCCTTAATCGGTCTCTCCTCATAAGCAATTCCATTTGCATCCAGCCACTTTTTCGCTTTCTGGCAGGTACTGCATTTTGTATAGCACATAAAAATCATGTCCTCTCCTCCTTAAAATCCAAGATTTTCATCCACTAATATAATTTGAAAACGTCCTTTTACTCTGCTGAACCGGGTTGTCAAAATCTGACAGCAGATACATTGTGGACTCTTGCAATCAAAACAGCTTCCATTTTTCGAACATGGTGTATCGATTCCGAATCTCTGCGCATTGATTGGAGCGGCCTCATTTCGCGCACGGTGCAAAGCATCCTCCTCCGATTTCACAATTTTGTTCATGCCCACGATCAGCAATACATGTTTAGGTCCATACGCATACGCAGCTACACGATTTGCATTTCCATCAATATTAATAAAAACGCCATCCTCACTCATGGCATTCACACTGCCCAGAAAATAATCACTACTGAATGCTTTCAGTGCAATTTCTGCTTTTTCCTCCGGTGTTTCTACCTTATCCCTGTCGTAAAATTCATAATCTCCATTGGAAACCGCATCGTAGAGACCGCACTCCTTGACCGAAGATGCTCCACCCATATTGATACTGCTGCCCTTTGGAATCAGTTCAAGCGCTTTCTGAACTGCTTCTTCTTTTGTCTCCACATAATAAGCTTCCATATTTCGGGATTCCAGTGCTGCAACCACACGCTTTCCCAGTGCCTCATTTCTCATCTTTCTTACGTCCATTGTGTAAACCTCTCTCTTGTAAAAATATTCACATTGTACCACACATTAGTAAAATGTCAATGACGTAATGCGGATCTGATATGGATACATAAATTAATTTTATTTTAATTGACATTCACTATTTAAGTCAGTATGATTAAATCCAACACTTATTTAAGAAAATCATTTTATAGATATTACCAGTGGATTTTTTCTGAAAATTGTGTATAATATAAGTGAGCAGAGAGATGAAGACTGCACTTTCACACTTGCTAACAAGTGTTTTTTGGCTGACGAAGCCACCATTGAAAGGATAATTTGACCGACGAGGTCTCTCTGGTTCGCCAGAGTAGGGTATGGTTAGCGCCGTACCCTTTTTTATATATATAACTAAGGAGACAGGCCATTGAACAAATATCTAAAGGCACAAAACAAAACCAACGAAATAATCATTGCCAATAACTTTACAAGCAACGAACTAGATCGTTTTTCAGCATCTGATTTTCGCTGGGCTGATAACATAACAAAGCAATTTCGACACAGGCAGGTAAAAAAGGGAGAAATCTATCAGTTTGAGTTTGGCAAAAATTATAAACCCGAAATGTCCTATGAGCACAGAGGTCTGGTCATTGGTGTAAAGCAGAAATTACTTTATGTTCTGCCGATTTTCTCCTATGATCCTACAAAACATCCTGATGTCTACCACCCCACAGACAATCCTGCTTCCAAAAGTGATATGTTTTTATTAAAGGCAAATGAATTTTCATTCATCAACCATGATTCCATATTAAAACTGAATGATATCCGAACAGTCAGTATCAACCGCATCCTTTATCAGCAGAATGGCACGATAGCTCCTATCTCTGATACATATAAGCAGATCGAACAGCTAGTTTTACAAAAATACTTTTCAAGTTTTTACTATGACTACAATCAGCTTCGGCAAAAGGCAGTTTCACTGGAAGAACAGCAAAAGGAAAACGATGTTGCCCTAAAAAAACTCACATCCGAGAATGAAGAATTAAAGAAACAAATTGCTGCATTGCAGGAACAACTTTCCAAAAACAACGATAATCAATAACGTTTAACGGAGAGATGCACCAGTTAATAGAATTTTTCCCTCTAATAATGTTTCTATTTTTAAATGGTATCATTCAGTAGCCTTTATTTTATCGATCAATGTTATATCTGCCGGCAACCAATCCACATCATCCAACTGCTCTTTCGTCAACCATTGAGCCGCCTCGTGTTCTTTAAGTACCAAGTTTCCACTTATAACTTTGCACCAAAAGCAATCCATGGATAAATGAAATGCCGGATAATCATATTCTATGGTATCGATCAAATCTCCAACTACAACTTCTGTATCGAGTTCCTCCATAATTTCTCTTTGTAATGCTTCCTGAGGTGTTTCCCCAATTTCAATCTTTCCTCCAGGAAACTCCCAACCACCTTTGAATTCTCCATACCCTCGCTGGGTCGCAAAAATAATTGGGGTTCCTTCATTATTTTTACTTTTAATCACAGCTGCAACAACTCTGATTGTTTTCATCCTGCATATTCCTCCGCTGTCATAATACTGCTCTGAAAATAACGTAATAGATCTTCTCGAACTGCATGATGCATTTTCATCTGAAACTTAGCAATATCACGTTCTTTTCCTGTATTATCTTTCTTTTTTGCCGGTTTCACATCTACAATATCAAACTCACCAACATAATAAAAATTGGTTTCTGCATCACTCTTTTTCACCAAAAGATGCCTGCGTTTTGCTTCTACCACATCCTTAACATATGAACTGTTTATTCCCCTGCCCATCTGAGAATCCCATTTAAAAATCATATTATCTTCAAATGCATCTGCATAATCTGGCTTTCCATCTATATATTCCTTTTCATCCGTGCTTTCTTCTTTATGGTATGTAACAAAAATAAATGCGTCATCTCCAATTCTCTTCATTCCATACATTGTAGAGGATAGGTCTTTGCCACAATTCATAAGAAGACTCACATCTCGCCTTGAATATTTTTCGTATAATACAAACGGCGAATACTTGCTAGCCCCCGCTTCTCTTTTTTCTGCAAAGCGCCTCAATCCAACTTCTACAATATCATCAATTTGTTTATAAAATTCTTCATCTCGAATTCTTTTTGCGAAACTATCAAGACGCTTTAACCCATGATTTTCATTGCGCGAAACAATATCAATGTGACAATACTTTCTGTATTCGTCTTCTTTACTTACAAACTTTCCTTCCAAAACCTCCACTGCATTATCAAAAGAATCTATATTTACTTCATACCCATATGCATAGTCAAAATCTCTGCAAAATTGCTCAAAGTCAATCGTTCCTGACTTCAACAGTCTTCTCATAATCTCTAATTCATATGGTCTCACACCACTTAAAATAGTCTTAGAGAGATATTCCAATATTATTTTTTCTTCAGCTGTAATTTTTTCAAGGCATTTCTCTCCTTCGACAGCTTCAAGGAAGTTCTGATACGTCTTATATTCCCTGATAATCACTAAAGGATCTACTTCTCCATTTTCATAAAAATCAAGAAGATATGGAACTCTTCCCAAACGATTTTTTAAAGAAACATAGCTGTCTTTAATGATTGTTTTCATTCCCTTTATTTTATCAATTGATGCAAATATCTTTTCTTTTGCAATTTCATCAAAATGAACTGTTGATGCTCCAGGAATGGTATTATTTCCACTGATGACATATTTTCTAATTGTATCCGGATTATAGAAACGATCTCCTGACAAGGCAATCGGAATCATAAAATTATTATTATAATTTCCTATAAAATCCAGTATTACTACAAATTCTTTTCCTTCCGCTTTTCGAAGTCCACGCCCCAACTGTTGAATAAAAACAATTGGGGATTGTGTCGGTCGAAGCATGATAACCTGATTTACCTCAACAATATCTACACCCTCATTTAAAATTTCAACAGAAAATATGTAATCTAATGGGGTTACATCTTCTGTTGCATCCTCTTCATTCATAGCAAGGCGCTCAAATGCACTTTGACGTTCTTCTTCAGATGTATCACCATTTAATGCAATCGTTCTATAAAATGTTCCTGTCTCTGGATTAATCGTCTGATTAAACTTATTTGACAATGCAACTGATTCATCAATTCGACTACAAAAAATAAGACCTTTTACTTTTTGACCACTATAACCAAAATAATTTGCCTGCTCTATAATATGTTTTACTCGCTCATCGCCAGTCAGCATATTAAACTCTCTTTCCTGCATTTTCTTTACATTAATCTGTTTATCACTCAACAAAGAGACATCACTAATGCCAAAATAATGAAACGGACACAACATATTTTCTTCCATTGCCTGCTGCAGTCGAATTTCATATGCAATCTGATAATGAAAAATTTCATATATATTTTTTCCCGCAATATTATCATCCCGTTTATCTGGAGTTGCAGTCATTCCAAGCCATAATTTAGGTTTAAAATAATTCATAACCTTCTGATAAGTATTTGCGGAAGAGTGATGTGCTTCATCCAAAATAATACAATCAAAATCATCTGGCTGATACTCCATCAAATGTGAATCTCTATTTAACGTCTGCACCGTTGCAAAGATATAATCTTTATCATATTCATGGTAGCCTCCCCCTACCAATCCCATTGTTACCGATTTTGCAAATACTTTTTCATAAGATTTTTTCGTCTGTCTTGCCAGCTGTCCCCGATGCACCAAAAACAGAACTCTCTTAAATCCCAATTCACGCATGGCAAATGCAGATGCGTATGTCTTTCCTGTGCCCGTCGCGGAAATAAGAAGTGCACGTTCTTCCCCTGCTTCAATAATTTGTCTTAAATTAGAAATAAATCCAACCTGCATACGATTAGGCTGTAACTTATACTTTTCAATAGAGGTAACAGGATCTTTCTTTGCAATTTCACGTTGACGCTTGATAATCTCATATTTTTGCTTATAATTTTCATAAAATTCACTAAATGTTAAAGCATGTTCAGAATTCCATAGTTCCTCAAACTCTTCTACAATTTCCTGTGCAACTTCTCCCTGCTCCGTCGACACAACCTTTGTATTCCATTCCCGATTTGTTGTAAGTGCTGACCTTGTCATATTGGAACTTCCAATAATGATTCGATAAATTTCCTCTTTTTTGAATATGTATCCTTTTGTATGAAACCCCTCCTCTGCCACTTCTACATCATACATTTTTAAGGTGATGTTCTGAAGTTGGTTCAGCTTCTCCAAAGCTTTTGGTTCACTGAAGTTCAAATAATTTGTTGTAAGAATTTCTCCCGGAATATGTTTCTTTTCCAATTCCTTTAAGGTTTGAAGTAGTGGTTCAATCCCTCCCAGTGTGATAAACGCCACACTAATTTGAAACTGATCACACATCAAAAGCTCATCCTCAATAGATGAGAGCACCTTCTTTCCCTCTTTATAATTGTTTGATACAAATTGTGGTTTATACATCAAATTTGATGCAACATTTCCATCTATGTATGCAGTTTCTAATCCTAACCGCAATTCCTCAATTTCTTTCATACTCTCACAACTCCTCTAAAACCTCTTTCCACACTTCGGACAAAACTCGAAATCCTCGGCTGTCTCGTACCCACACTGTGAACAATGTTTATACATAAAGCCACTACTACCTCTCGAAACCTTTGTCAAATGTTCCGGCTGAATTTCGACCTGCTCCCCACGGGCAATTGCCTTCCCGATCTCTGGGGCAAGTTCATACAACGTGTTGCAGCAGCTCGTCTGCACATAATAATGCTTATTCCACTTGAAGCACGGTATGAAAAACAGTGAAAGTACGGTGTACGTCATAAAAACCTGATACCTTCCGTATTTTCCGCATAGATTACAGATGATTGTCTGGGTAAAGTCAAAATCTTTCCTGCCATCCGTAATTCCCATGATAAAAAACATAGCGCCCTCCTTTTATCTCTATCACTATAATAAACGCTAAACATATTTGAGACAAGCGTATTTCGAAATACAAAAATTGCATTTGAGAACAATTATCATTTTTCACTATTCCCATTAATGCACCCGTGAAAAATAATCCATCAAGATTCCTTTAATATGGTTATACCTTCTGGCATAAGAATTCTCCACTCTTATGATTTCCATATTGTGTGCCTGACAGATTGCATTCTTCTTTCGATCCCGCTCCTGCACGACCGCATCCTCGAAATGTTCTTTCCCATCCAGTTCGATTGCAAGAACCGGAAGCTCGCTTTTCCCCTGTTTTTCGTATACCACAAAATCAAAACGCCCCATGTAAAACAGATCATCATACGTAATATTATCATGAAACACCTGGGATATTGCCACTTCCTTGTGAATCACATACTTACTTTGGGAAAGCCAGATGTTCTCCAGCGCATGCGTCAGATTTTCCAGAAACGCATTTTCCGTGGCGGTAGAAAAAGGCTGTATTCCTAAAGCTCTGGAACTGATATGCTTCTCGGTAATCTTTGATTGTCCGTTAGTTTTGATATACCGCGCCAGTTCATAGAGGTCATCATCCGACTGCCCGGCATGCAGACGTTCAAGCGCATTGCCGTCCGCAAGCAGCACCAGCTTGTCCTTCGCCCGCGATGTCGCAACATTGATAAGCTCCTTGTTGTTTTTCAGCCACTGATATGTTCCTGTATTCGTGCGATCCGACAGGGCCGTGGAAAAAAGCACAACATCCTTCTCGTCACCCTGAAAAGCATGAACAGTTCCACAGACCAGATTTTTCAGTTCATTCTCTTTGATTGCCTGTTCGATCAATGTCTTCTGGTTTACAAAAGGTGTGATGACTGCAATGCTTTTGTCCTGATTCTGTTGTGCATACGCTACGACCTCGTCCACCTCTGCCGGGGATGTATTCTTGATTTGTGGCTGATTAATTTACATCAACATACACAAGGGGATGCGGTTCCCGGCTTTTCGACTGAATCTGTAATTTGGAATTGTAATATTTTTTATTATTGAACCCTATAATTTCTTTATTACAACGATAGTGATTGCGCAAAAGCACTTCATCGCTTACGGCATCACAGGCGAGATATGTTTTGTAAATCGAATTTTTCCGGTAATCGTATTCATCTGCCACATGATATTTCCGGCGCAGTTTCTGATTTGTCAGCTCCCCAAGCAAAATGACCGGGTTGAGCTGCTGTGGATCTCCCACCAGCATCAGCTTTTCTCCACGAATGATCGGGACAAGTGAGATCGCGACATTGCACTGACTGGCTTCGTCCATGATAGTCATATCAAACAACGGTTCCGGCTGTCCTACCTTGTGCGCCGAAATACAAGTAGTAATGATGATTGGAAACACTCGCTGCAATTTCTTCACGTTTTCGGATTTCTGCATGTACTTATTGAACGCCTGTGCCTGTGCCAACGGATCGTCCCCGGCATCTAAAATATCACGCAGTTCCTGATATTTCGGTTCTTCAATTGTCTTGATATAGCGCGCAGAAGTATAGAACAGATATTGATAGAATTCTTCTTCATTCCGGTCAAGCAACAGCATGGCATCCGCATCGGACATTTCCCCAATCTGCCGGATACGCTCATCAATTTTCTGCATCTGATATCCCTGCAGATCCGCTTGAAACGGAATCAGATTCATTGCATTTTTGATATGTTCCTGATATTCCATCAGATGAGAAAGCGTCTCTTTCCGCTCCTTCAGATCCAAAATTTCCTCATACTCTTTCAGACGCGCAGAAAGCCTTTTTGCGCGGTCGATACGATCATCTTTGCGCTTGTCCAGTGTGGAAGCAAATACCTTTAAACACTGTACCTGGTTGCGCAAACGATTAATGTAGCGGATTGCCTCTTCGACTTTTTCCATATTTCCAAGCCGAAGCACGGGGAACGGAATATTCTTTCCATGGTACTTCAACGTCGATAGTTTCTCAAACACATTATCGATGGGAACATTATTGTAAGACGCAAATAAAACAGTCGCATTATTAAAAAAAGCCGTTACTATCGTGTTTATTATGGTATTTGTTTTTCCTGTGCCCGGCGGTCCCTGTATATAGGCAAGCGGATATTTCATAGCATTGTTGATTGCCAGCAACTGATCGAGATTGATATTCTGGTTGATCAACGCAATCGGATAGGCTTTCGTCCGGCGTGGTCGCTCCAACAGTTCTCCAAAAAAAGCTTTGATTGGATAGGTAATCTGCTGCTTTTCGAACATATCCAGTATCGCTTTGTATTCGTCGTGCAGATTCAGCACCACATCCATACCAAGGCCAAACACATAAGGCATATCATCCACGACGGATCTCGCACCGCCATGCCCGGTAATTGCATCTTTAATCTTTTCCAGATTCTTCTCAAAATCTTCCAGTAATTCATACTCATCCGCGTCCAGAAATCTGCGCGCATTTTCCTGCTGCCCGTCAACCGTAAACTGTGTGCAGACCGTAATATCTTCGTCCGGCTGAAACACTCGGTTTTTCACATCCAGATTCAAATTACGATATGCCAGTACATACAATCCCTTTGCCGTGTGAATGCTTAACACGTTCAAAGCAAGCTTCTTGATTTTCAGATTTCCACTTTTACGCTTTTCCCGCGACAACGTATATTGGAAATTTGACACAACTTCCTGAAACTGCTCATCTGTGAGCACATACTGCCCATTTTTCACACGATCTCCATCAACATAATGAATCAGCTCGTAATCCGTAATATATGGCGTTGTGTCGAGCCGGTTGCAGAGCTCCAGGTAATTCAGAATTTTTAGATTTGCTGTACTCGAAAAAAGCATTTTGTACCGTTCCGGATGCATCTCGATATCTTCGATCAGCTGCTTATTTTCCGGACAATATGTTCCCTCAATAACCTCTGTCGACAAAATGGAATCAATATATATTTTGTCGTATTCTCCCAGTGTATACAAGCCAAGATGCAGGCCATCCACTTTCAGGGTACGTTTTACCGGATTCAGATCACGAATACCGATCCAGTATTTTGTAATCTGATCCGCCTTGTTCCGGTATTCTATTTTCAGCCATTTTCCTTCATGGATGGCCCTGAAAATGTCTCTGCAAATCTGATTCATACACTATGCTCCTACAACGGTCTGTTGCTGTTTGTTTCTCTATGAATTATAATAAACGTTAAATGAGCTTGTAACAATACACAATCTGGAGAATTTTATTATGAAAATGACAACACTCTGCTACATCGAACAGGATGGAAAATATCTGATGCTCCATCGCACCAAAAAGAAAAATGATATCAATGAAGGAAAATGGATTGGTGTGGGTGGACATGCCGAGGGAAGCGAATCCCCGGAAGACTGTCTTTTGCGTGAAATAAAAGAAGAGACCGGACTCACCCTTACCTCGTACCGCTTTCGTGCCCTGATTACATTTGTGAGCGACCAGCAGGAACCTGAAATGATGTGTCTTTTCACCGCGGATGCATTCACCGGTGACCTTATCACCTGCAGCGAAGGAGACTTAAAATGGGTAAACAAAAGCGAGGTTCCCAACCTTCCTACCTGGGAAGGTGACGCCATATTTTTACGTCTCCTTCTGGAGGATGAACCTCGCTTTTTTACGCTGAAACTCGTATATGAAGGGGATCTGCTGGTGGAGAAAAAGTTAGCGTTTTACTAATTTTCTTCCTGATTTGGATACAATTCAGCTGTTTTCTCTCTTGTTATTGTTTCCATGATACTACTTACCTCCGCTACTTTTCTACGACATCTGCACCTTTTTCATAAGTAAAAGTCTGTAAAAATTTCCGGAGTCTGTCGGTTTTCGGATTTTCAAAAAACTCTTTTGGATTTCCCTCTTCCACGATTTTTCCGCCCTCAAGGAATACCATACGGTCTGCTACCGCTTTGGCAAACTGCATCTCATGTGTGACAATGACCATGGTTCTTCCCTCCTGTGCCAAAGCCAGCACAACGTCAAGAACCTCCCGCACCATCTCCGGGTCCAGCGCTGCGGTAATCTCGTCAAGAAGCAGCACCTCCGGATGCATGATCAGCGCACGCACGATAGCAACTCTCTGCTTTTGTCCACCGGAGAGCTGTCTTGGATAATTATCCTTCTTGGAGACCAGACCTACGCGCTCTAACAGTTCAAGCGCCTCTTTCTCCACTTCCGCACGGTTTCTTTTTTTGACCTTGATCGGTGCAAGCGTCACATTCTGCAGAATTGTCAGATGCGGAAAGAGGTCATAACTCTGGAATACCATGCCGATTTTTTCCCTGTTTTTGCTTAAGTTCTTCTTGTTCGGATTCACGACCTCGTCATCAAGCAGAACCTCTCCCTCCTGGATCTCCTCTAATCCATTCAGGCACCGGAGCAAAGTACTTTTTCCACAGCCGGATGGTCCGACAATCACGACCACTTCACCCTTTTTCACGGAAAGATCTATGTTTTCCAAAACACTTATATCATCATATCGTTTGCTTAAATTTTTGATGCGCAATATTTCGTCCATATCAGTTCTCCCATCGTTTTTCAAGATATTTTGAAAGGCAGCTTATCGGCCAGCAGGCGATAAAATACAAAAGAAAGACCGTTGCAAATATAGCAAATGCAGCATTTGGAGCGGTCTTTCGGTTTGCCTCTATAATCTGCTGTCCCACTTTTAACACTTCCACAATTCCGATCATCATAACAAGGCTCGTTGTCTTGATCATTCGGGTGATCAGGTTGATAGAAAGCGGAATCATTCTTCGAATGATCTGCGGAATAATCACATACTGATATGTCTGTCCGCGGCTAAGGCCAAGTGATTCACTGCTTTCATACTGAATCTTT
>URYB01000067.1 GCA_900552085.1 uncultured Lachnobacterium sp. | reverse complement strand
ACAACGGTAACAACGATTGGGAATAAAATCTTCTCAAGCTTGCTGACCGGACGAAGGTTCTGCATCTTGATTGCACGTTCCTTCTTTGTTGTAAACAACTTCATAATTGGTGGCTGAATAATTGGAACAAGAGCCATATAAGAGTACGCAGCTACTGCGATTGGTCCCATAAGACCTGTCTGTCCAAGTTTACCAGCAAGGAAAATAGATGTAGGACCATCTGCTCCACCAATGATAGATACAGCGGCAGCTGCCTTATCATTGAATCCCAGAAGAATTGCAAGGAAGTATGCACTAAAAATACCGAACTGTGCAGCTGCTCCCATCAGGAAACTAATCGGGTTTGCAATCAATGGTCCAAAGTCTGTCATCGCACCTACACCCATGAAAATCAGGGAAGGTAAGATCGACCACTCATCCAATGTATAAAAATAGTAAAGTAAACCACCTACACCATTGCTTGTCTGCTCCGGACTTGCAATAATATCCGGATAAATATTTACCAATAACATACCAAATGCGATTGGAACAAGTAACAATGGCTCAAACCCTTTCTTAATTGCCAGATACAGGAAAAGAAGTGCCACAGCAATCATGACATAATTTCCCCAGGTCAAGTTAAAAAAGGCTGTCTGATGTAGGAGGTTCATTAAAGTTTCGCCTACATAACTCACAGTGTTTTCCTCCTTGGAATTAGTTTAAAGTTGCAAGTAATGCGCCAGACTCTACAGAATCACCTACTGCAACATCGATGCTTGCAACAGTTCCATCTTCTGGTGCAACAACAGGTGTCTCCATTTTCATAATTTCAAGAATAAGTACTGTATCGCCTTTCTTCACTGCGTCTCCAGCTTTCTTTTCAATCTTGAATACCTTACCGGCTGCTCCGGCTTCAATCTTAACACTTCCTGCACCTGCAGATGCTGCTGGTGCTGCTGGCTTTGCAGCTGGAGCTGCAGAAGCTGCGCGCTTTGGAGCTGCCACGCTAGGTGTGCTTCCGGTCTCTTCTACTGTAACATCATATACGTTACCATTTACAGTAATTGTATAATTCTTCATGAATATTATCCTCCTAAAATGATTTTCAAATAAATTATCTTCGATTAATAGAACGTACTACAAAATCACTTGTAGAAGTTCCGGTGCTTGCTGCAATTGCTGCTGCAATAACTGCTACCAGTTCTGTATCGTCTGCCACCTGTGGCTCCTCTACTGCAACTGTTTCAGTTGTTTGTTTCTCTGCATCTACTGCTACTGCAGCCGCTGCTTTCGCAGCTTTCTTCTTCTCAAGATATGGGAAAATTTTAAAGCATGAGATCAATAAACTGATCAGAATCAGAACACAGAATACAACAGCCATAGAAATAACTGTATTCAGTGCTGCCTTTGACATTTTTTCCATTGTTGAGTAATTTGGTTCAACTGTAATACCAGTGATGTCCATTGAATAATAATCATAGACTACCTGAAAATCAACATCCTTCTTTTCGAACTTCAAAGTGACATCTGTTGTCAGAGTCTTTCCAGATTTTGTAACCTTGAAAGTTTTATCCTTCACTTTCTTGAAAGCACCGAACTCATCTGTAATGTCCATCCACTTTCCAGTAGCTTCGATTTGTTCCTGTGTAATTCCATAACTGGAATTCAGATTATCAACAATATCCTGACTTATCGTATCAACAGTAATACCATTCTGTTCAAACAAACCTGCAAGCTGCTGTACCATGGTTATATTACTGTCACTCTCTGACTGAAGGTCCTCATAAGAATGTCCATTATAGTCCACGGTAGTCGGATCTGTTCCACAAGCACCCAGTAAAAGAACCATGAGGATCATGCTAAGTGCTAAAGCAATTCTCTTTTTCATAAAACTTCACCTTTCTACTTGGTACCGTGCTTTTTCTCCGGTTCACCTACATATTTTGTATAAAGCATTTCAAATGCAGCTACAAGATATTTTCTTGAATCAGCCGGCTCAATAATACGATCTACATAGCCTCTTGCTGCAGCAGATGTTGCAGAAGACTGTAACTTCTCGTATTCAGATGCTTTCTCTTTAATTTCAGCAGCATCTGCATCCGGATACATGATCTTTGCTGCCATTGTAGGATCCATTGTACCGATCTTTGCATCATTCCATGCATAAACAAGATCTGCTCCAATTGATTTGGAATTCATAAATACATATGCACTTCCGTATGCCTCTCCGGTAATCATGTTAACCTTTGCACATGTAGCATTTGAGAATGCGTATGTCATTCTTGCAAGTGCTTTTGCAAGTTTCTTTTCTGAACACATGCAGTTCTTGAATCCATTAACATTTGTAACAGAAAGAACCGGAATGGAAAATGCGTCACAGAACTGAATGAACTCAGCTGCTTTATTGCATCCCTGTGCTGTCAGTGACATATCAAATGTATCAGCTTTATTGCCCTCTGCATCATATACTTCACTGCAGTTTGCGACTGCACCAACTGTCATACCGTTTAATTTGATAAGGCCGGTCACCATATTCTTTGCATAATCAGCTTTTGTCTCAAAGAATACATGTCCATCAGAAATCTCAGATAAAAGATATCTCGGATCTCCTTTCATAGTCTCCATACTTTCACATGCACGATTCAGATCATCTTCGCATGTGTCTGTATAAACGTCTCCTTCGTTGTTGCCTGGAAGCATACATACAAGCTGGCGGATTTCAGCCATAATTTCATCCTCAGAACCAACATAATCAACGCAACCATTGTTTTCACTCTGGAATGCGGCACTTGCAGTATCGCATTTCTCTGTGCGGTTTCCTTCGATTGCGTCTGGAGTATTTACAAACATACGACCCTTGCTCTCTTCAACGAAAGCGAAATCGCAAAGTGCCGGGACAACGGAAAGGCCACCGCCACAATTACCGAATACTCCACAAATCTGTGGAATCACGCCGGAAGCTGCAACTTCCTTTGCGTAAATCATACCAAAACCATCTAACGCATCAACAGACTCCTGAAGACGAATACCACCACAATCGATAAATCCGATTACCGGAGCTCCCATCTTCATTGCCATATCATATACTGACGCGATTTTCTTTGCATGCATCTCTCCAATGGTTCCGTTTAATACGGAAGCATCCTGGCTGTAAATAAATACCAGATTACCATCGATCAGTCCATGACCAATGATAACACCATCAGAAGGAGCTTTCGCAGCTGTCAGGTTAAAATCTGTGCTACGTGCTGTTACGAGAGAACCAATTTCCATAAAACTGTTCTCATCGACCAACTTAGCAATACGCTGCATTGCCAAGTTTTCATTGTTACTACTCATCTTATGCCCTCCATCTATAAAAAATAAAAAATTCCGCTAGTGTGATTGTATAACATTTCCACAAGGTTTTCAACCGTAATTGTTAAATTTTTCACTAATTAAATTTCACCATTTTTATGGCAGGAATTCTTCCATTACCGCTTTTCCAAAGCTGTTCAAATTCCATTCTTTCACCTCATTCACTGCGCGTATCGGATACGAATAGACTTTTTCCCCATTAATACAATAAGAAACCTCTCCTATTTTCTGGTTCTGTTTTACCGGGACTGTACAGATTTCATTGATTTCCTTCTGCATACTGGCATCATCCCAGTCGGCTTTCAAAAAAGTCAGGTTCTGTTTTTCCGCTTCACTGTATAATTGTACTTTTGTTTTGCTTCCCCATTCCTCCAAAGTTCCTTTTTGATACCCATTCCCAATTTCAATATTCCCCAGATCAAATGCATTCTTTCCAGGTTCATACAAATGATAATTTTCCAGCCCATACTGAAACAGCTTCTTTGCATCCGCCCATTTATAATTTTTATTGTTTGGCCAGCCGCACGCAAGTAAAGCAATACAATACTTGCGCCCGCTTTCTTCAACTGCCGCAACATAACAATATCCTGCCTTTGCTGTAAATCCTGTTTTCCCTGTAATCGCACAATTCATCATATCGAGAAAAGCATTTTTATTGGAAACCTGAAACGATTTTCCATCCATATCACAAAACGAATGATCCCGTGTCTGCGTCAACGCAAGAAATGCCTCACTTTGTGGCGAATTCCACGCACAATAACGCATGATTCTACTCAGATCCTGTGCCGTCGTATGATGTTCTCCTTCATTCGTCTTTCCATCAAGCCCGTTGGGGGTCACAAAATAACTGTCGGTACAGCCAATTTCCTTCGCCTTTTCATTCATGCGTTTTGCAAAAGCTTCCACGCTCCCATCAATATGTTCTGCGATTGCATAGGCACAATCGTTAAAAGATTCCAGCATCAGTCCATAAAGCAGATCCTTCATATAAAATTGCTCATTTTTTTTCATTCCCAGATGAACTTTCGGCTGTGCCGCTGCATTTTCACTTACCGTAACAATCTCATCCTCTTTGCTGTTTTCAAGCGCAAGAATACAGGTAAGAATTTTTGTTGTACTTGCATTTGCCATAGGCACATTTTCCGATTTTCCATATAAAAGCCGGCCACTTTCTCCATCGATAAGCGCACAGGATTTGGAATACAGCTCACTCTCTGCAAGTTCTTTCTTTTCTTCCGCCGCAACCGTCTGCACTATCCCCGAAAAAAGCGTTGTAAGAAAAAATACGAGACATAACATAAAACTTAAAAATCTTTTTGCCATAAAAAAATAACCATATACATACTCTCTATCATGTATATGATTATTTCGATTTAAATATCCAATTGAACGTGCATTTCTTCTTCCGCTTCCTGTTTAAACTCTTCCACCTGCACCGGGCTGAGTACGGGCAGATCATCAATGGAATGCACACCAAAGCATCTTAAGAATTCCTCTGTTGTTCCAAACAAAAGCGGGCGTCCCGGTGCATCCAGTCTTCCAAGTTCACAGACCAGATTATATTCTACCAGCTTGTTTACCGCATGATCCGAAGAAACGCCTCGGATTTTTTCTATTTCAATTTTTGTAACCGGCTGCTTATATGCAATAATTGATAAAGTTTCCAATAAAACATCGGTAAGAACTCTGCGTTTTGGCTGACTTGCAATCTTGATCAGATACTCATACATCTCCGTACGGGTACACATCTGATACGCACCATCAAGCTCGATAATTGCCACGCCTCTTCCCTGTTCCTTCAATTCCTTCATCATTTCTTCAATGAGCTTTTTCGTTTTATTTTTTTCCAATTCAATTGTATCTGCGATTTTTTCAAGTTCCACAGATTCCCCCATGGTAAAAAGAATCGCTTCGATAACTGCTTTATATTCTTTATTCGTCATATACCCTCAGCTAAGCTGCAATCTTAGAGTCAATTTGAATATCATCAAAAATATGTTCCTGGGAAATAAGAATTTTTCCTGTTTTCATCAATTCAAGTATCGCCAAAAACGTAACAATCACTTCCACTTTGCTTGACTGTGCCTCTAACAGACTACGAAAGCTGAAATGTTTATGTGTCGTAGCATAATTCTCAAGATATTCCGTTTTTTCTTCCAACGATACTTCTTCTTTTTCAATCTTACCGAACTTTGAACGCAAAGGATCGATCTTGTCCTGTTGTTTGCGCATAATGCTTTTGAAAATTTCATTAAGTTTTGCAAGCGTGATATCCGAAACCAGTTCTTCCACATTGAGAGGTTCCTCATATTCAAGCACTTCCTCCGGAATTGTCGGCTTTTTAAACATCACTCTCTGCGCATCTACCTGACGGTCTTTTAATTCATACGCCATGCACTTATACATCTTATATTCCAGCAGCTGCTGAACCAGTTCCGCACGCGGATCGGTTTCTTCCTCTTCGTCATCCGGATCTCCTGGCAAAAGCATTTTGGATTTGATATCGATCAATGTTGCCGCCATCACAAGGAATTCACTGAGCACATCCAGATCCTGCCGCTTCATTTCCGCAATATATTCCATATACTGTGCCGTAATCTCTACAATCGGAATATCATAAATATTTACTTTATTTTTATCCAGCAAATAAAGCAGGAGATCCAAAGGTCCCTCAAAGACCTGTAACTTAACCGTCAGTTCCATGTGCAATTCCTTTCTTTCACAAAGCATATTTTAACTTGATATAGTGTAAAAAGCAAGGACAAATTACAACATTTAGTGTTTTACAACAATGGTGCAAACAATTTTAGCGCGCCAAGGAACACACGATGAATGAATACTTTATTATGGCATTCCTCTTTTGTCATCTCATGACATTTGGTGAATGTTTCCAGTGCGTCAGCTTTCACCTGCATAACAGCCTTTGTTTTGTACATGAAAGTTCCACACTCAAAATGCAGATACAGACTACGATAATCCAGATTAATCGTACCCACCGCCGCATACACATCATCTACAACAAAACACTTGGAATGAATAAAGCCCGGTGTATATTTATATATTTTCACACCATGTTTCAGCAAATGTTCAAAATTTGCCTGCGTCAGCAGATATACCATCTTTTTATCCGGTATTCCCGGCACTACAATCCGTACATCTACACCACATTTTGCTGCATTTACCAGCGCAGTTGTCATTTCGGAGCCAAGAATCAGATACGGGGTAAAGATATATACATACTTTTTCGCATGTTCAATGAGATTTAAGTATACATTCTCTCCCACATCTTCATGATCCAGCGGCGAATCGCTGTAAGGCTGAATATATCCCGGACCAGTCACTGCATCCTCTGGTAATGTCGAAGCTTTCCGATAAAATTCATAATCATCTTCCGTCTTTGTAATATAATCCCACATTTCCAGAAACATGCTTGTAAAGCTCCATACACCAGCTCCCGTCATCCGGATGCCCGCATCTTTCCAGTATCCAAATTTCCTCTTTTCATTGATATATTCATCTGCAAGATTAAATCCGCCGGTATAAGCAACTTTACCGTCAATCACCGTAATTTTTCTATGATCCCGGTTATTCAAAATAATTGAAAGCACCGGACGAAACGGGTTAAAACATGCGCAATGAATCCCCTGTTTTTGTAACTCCAGATAAAATTTCGGAGGAAGCGTCTGGATACAGCCCACATCATCATAAATCAGCCGGACATCAACACCTGCCGCCGCTTTTTCTGCAAGAATAGCAATAATCGTGTCAAACATTTTGCCGTGTTCAAGTATAAAATACTCCATAAAAATAAAATGTTCAGCACGTTTTAAGTCCTCAATCAATTGTGGGAAAACATTTTCTCCACTGGAATAATAGGTACTATCCCCTTCCCTGTACAACGGATATCCCGCTTTGGAAGATATATAATAAGATTGCTGATGCGCATAAAAATCATCGTTTTGCAAATCTTCACGTATTTTTGCATCTTCCTGTCGGTATGGCACCACCTTATCTGCCACACATTCCATCTTCTTTCGCGTACGTTTCGTAATTTCCGAACGTCCAAAAATAAAATATGCCGGACATCCGAAAATCGGGAGGAAAAGCACAAGAAAAATCCACGACATTTTATATGAGGTCCGCATATCTTTGTTGGCTATATACAAAGCAAGTGCAACCGCCACAATTTGAAGGCACATATTCACAGCAGAGTTTGCGGCCGTCGCACTGTAGATCAGATAAACAAACCATCCAAACTGCAATATGATAATCAATGCACCAATCACTAATTTACTAAATACTTTACTGGCAAATCGTTTCATATCAAAAAACCTCCACAATGCATTTTATATCAAACGCAGCAGATTATCAACATGCAGATTCCCCCATGCCTTGGTATACCCTCCTCTCATCCCCTCATTTTTTTCTACTGATTCATATAATTTCAGTTTGATTTCTTCCGGTCGAAGCCCCGGATTTTTTTGCAGCGCAAGCGCAATCGCCCCACTAACCACGGGCGTCGCCATCGAGGTTCCGCTCTTTCTCACATAATGATTATTTCTGTCCAGACTGATCATATTTGTCCCCGGCGCCAGAATTTCCGGTTTTACAATACAACACTCGGTTGGCCCCTGCCCGCTGTATGCTTTCGGCATAAAACGCCCCGGATTTTTATCATCATTTGCTCCAACGGTTATGATTTTCCGCGATATTCCAGGGACCGTAACGCTCCCCTCACCAGGTCCGTTATTTCCCGCCGCAGCTACCACAATCATATTATCATCCCACAATTGTTCCAGTTTATCGACAATCAGTTTCTGTTCTTCGCTCTCTGCTCCCGGCAGAAAGCCCACCGAAAAATTCAAAATGCGTATTCCATATTTTTTCTTGTATTCCTGTATCCATTCAAGCGCCTGCAATACACGATTGGTTTTTCCGTTCCCCTCCCTATCAAGCACTTTGATTGCAGCCACCTGTGCATCCGGCGCAATGCCCTTGATTGTTCCATTGCTGCAGATAATTCCTGTAACATGAGTGCCATGACCGTTATCATCATAACAATAGCCCCTGCCATCTACAAAATCTTTAAATCCAAACACGCGGTTTCTTAAATCTCTGTGCAAAAACACGCCTGTATCGAGTACTGCAATACGAACATTTTTCCCTGTATATCCATTTCTGTAAACTTCATTGGCGTGCACCTGTTGTTTTAGAAGTTTCATTCTTATTCATATCCATATTTCATAGTTTCTATCATATCATATGTCATTTTTCCTTTGTCAGTGAATATGGAATTTATGAGATTGTCTGTTTTTTCTATATAGAAAAAAGCTGCACGCCTTACGCGCACAGCTTTCGTTTCTGTATCATACCAATTATGCGTTTTCCGGAACATCTTTGATGGAGAAGCTGATTCTTCCCATCTTGTCCTTACCAAGACATACAACCTTAACCTTATCGCCTAAAGTTAATACATCTTCTACATGATTGATTCTTTCTTTTGCAATCTTGGAAATATGAACCATTCCCTCTTTGCCTGGAGCAAACTCAAGAAATGCTCCAAATTCTTTAATGCTTACAACGGTTCCTGTAAGGATCTGGCCCTCAGCAAAATCTGTTGTAATAATCTTGATCATATCAATTGCCTTTGCAATCGCAGCTTTGTCTGTTCCACAAACAGATACAGCGCCATCGTCTGTGATATCAATCTTAACACCCGTACGGGCAATAATCTCATTGATTGTTTTACCCTTCTGTCCTACAACATCACCGATCTTGTTTGGATCGATCGTAATCTGCTCAATCTTTGGAGCCCACTCATTTACTTCCTTACGTGGCTCAGAAATTGCCTTGCTCATTACCTCATCCATAATGTAAAGTCTTGCTTCTCTTGTACGGGCAATTGCTTCCTCTACGATTGGTCGAGTCAGGCCATGAATTTTAATATCCATCTGGATTGCAGTAATTCCTTCATGTGTACCTGTTACCTTGAAATCCATATCGCCGAAGAAATCTTCCAGTCCCTGGATATCGGTAAGTACTAAATAATCATCATCCGTATCTCCAGTCACAAGACCACAGGAAATACCGGCTACCATCTTCTTGATTGGTACACCAGCTGCCATCAGGGACATGCAGGATGCACAGGTAGAAGCCATGGATGTAGATCCGTTGGATTCAAAAGTCTCGGACACCGCACGGATTGCATATGGGAACTCCTCAACAGAAGGAAGTACCGGAACAAGTGCTCTCTCAGCCAAGGCTCCATGTCCGATCTCACGACGTCCCGGTCCACGGCTAGGCTTTGTCTCTCCTACAGAGTAGGATGGGAAATTATAATGATGCATATATCTCTTTGTTGTCACATTCTCATCAAGACCATCGATCTTCTGAACTTCCGAAAGAGGTGCAAGTGTAACAACATCACAGATCTGTGTCTGTCCACGTGTGAACATTGCAGATCCATGGACACGAGGAATCAGATCTACTTCAGCTGCAAGCGGACGGATCTGATCGATAGCTCGTCCATCCGGACGCTTGTGATCTTTTAAAATCATCTTGCGGACAGTCTTCTTCTGATACTGATAAACAGCCTCGCCCAATACAGCGAGCCACTCTTCATTCTCAGCAAATGCTTCTTCGAATTTCTCTGTGATCTGACGGATATTCTCTTCTCTTACCTGCTTTTCGTCGGTAAATACAGCCTCTTCCATCTGCTCCGGAGTAACAATTTCTCTCATTGCTGCAAACATTTCTTCTGGAATTGCACAGCTAGTATATTCATGCTTTGGCTTACCGATTTCCTCACGGATTTTGTTCATGAAAGCAATAATTGTCTGGTTAACCTCATGGCATTTGTAAATAGCCTCGATCATTTTGGCTTCCGGGATTTCATTTGCACCGGCTTCGATCATGATAACCTTTGTTGCAGTAGAAGCCACAGTAAGCTTGAGATCTCCCTCATCCCATTCTTTCTGGGATGGATTTACGATAAACTCACCATCTTTCATTCCCATCTGTGTCATGGCACATGGACCATCAAATGGAATATCAGAAATTGTTGTAGCAAGTGCAGATCCGATCATGGCAACCAGCTCCGGACGACACTGTGGATCTACCGACATGACCATATTGTTCAAAGTTACATCATTACGATAATCCTTTGGAAACAGCGGTCTCATCGGACGGTCGATTACACGGGCGGTAAGAATAGAGTTTTCAGAAGCCTTACCCTCACGCTTGTTAAATCCTCCAGGGATTTTTCCTACTGCATACATTTTCTCTTCAAACTCAACACTGAGCGGGAAGAAGTCAATACAA
>URYB01000066.1 GCA_900552085.1 uncultured Lachnobacterium sp. | reverse complement strand
TGTTGGAGCCACTGCAAGATTATTTTATCCACGCAGTTCCCATTCCATATGCGGAGTATTCCGATGGTATTCTCTGTGGCTGCAGGATTACGATGTCCAATGGAATCGTACAGTTGGGACAGGGGCTGATTTGTTTCCAGGGAAAGCTGCTTGCGGTGACGGATGACTTGCAGGTACAGGTGGAGCCATCGAATGCGCGGCAAATTCTGATATTGAATATTGGAAGTTCTTACCGGGATGTCAATTTCGAAGTTATTGATGTGCAGCTGGAATGTATTCCGGAGACTGAATTGTCTGCCAATCAACTTGAACTGTGCAGATTCCGGTTACAGCATGGGGCGTCGCTGCGCAACCATTACAAGGATTTTTTCGACATGGGAACGGAATACGACACCGTAGATGAAACATTTGCACACTGGGCATCTCTTTCGGGAGAGACCGTGTCGGTACGCATTCTGCAGAATTTTGCAGACAGCATGTTAAATATTCATGCAGGCAATGCGCTGGATGTGGATTTTGTGGGAAAAATTCTTATGCTGGAGGGCCGCTCCATGAATCGGAAGGCGGTACTTTATTACCTGGCGAACCGGTTGGAAAATCCATATCGGGAGATGAGCAGTCATGAGATGTATATGGGATTGTGCGAAGTAATCCGAAGACAAAGAGGCGGTGGAGGCATGCGGAATGCACCACGCGAAAACAGAAGAATTATTGTAGATTAGGAGAAAAACTATGGGTTATAAAGATGAAGAAATCATGGCTGAGAAAAAAGCAGCTGCACTCAAAAAAATACAGGAGCTTGAAGGAAAGAAACTGGAGGCTCAGCTTAAGGAATCTATTTATGATGAATGTATTCATGTCGATGATAAAGAAATCAGATTTTCCAGAAGAACGTTTGCTGATCTTGGAATCAGCATTTATATGCCGGAAACATTTGAACAGATGGAGGAGGAGGTAAAAGAGGCTCTCTATCCATTAAAAAGCGCACCCAAATATGTTTTTGTAGATTATGAGATACCTTTTCAAATCACACTGAATCAGACAAAACATAAAGTCCCGGATGAAGGAATGTCAAGATTTATGGATATTTCCTCAAAAATTATAGAAAATCAGGGACCGAAAGCAAAAGTTCTTGGAAAAGGTGTTGTCAGAATCAAAGAGCACAATGTCGGAATTCTCGAAGTAGCCACCCGTGCAATTGATGGGAATGTACATAATGTAATGTTCAATATCAGTATAAATGGACAAATTGTTATGGGAAATATTCATTTTCCTGCACCGTATGTCAAAAGACTGGCGGTGGTTGCAAAAGAAATGATGGATAGTATCGAATTCATAGAAGATGCAAAGGAGGCATAAGGTGGAGACAATTACATATCTGAATATAAAAGTAGAAGGGGTACCCTATACAAAAATTTTATCATTACATATCCAAAATGCTATCAATGGATATGGGAGTGCTTATATTGAGGGTGAAATTGACAGTGAAAAAGGAAATGCATATGTACAGAGACTTACTTCCGACACGATTGTTAAAATCACAACAACCGCAGACGGACAGCCGCCGATTTTGTTTATGGGAGTCGTTGCAGGTTCTTCTGTAAGCCGGGAAACGGACTATACATTATTGAAGATTCAGCTTTTTGCGACAGCACATAAATTAAACTATAAAAAGAAAAATCAGAGTTTTCAGAATGCAGCAGACACATATACAAACGTAATTACAAAAGCTTTGGATGGGATGGCAGATCTTCAGATGAATGTGTCGGACAAGGCAATTGGTTCGCTTATTATGCGATACAACGAAACAAGCTGGGAATTTGCGCAGAGAATGGCATCGACATTTGGTGCTCCGATTTCTGCAAACGTGAATACAGAAAAACCATTGCTTACGGTTGGAATGCCAAAAACAGGAAAGACATACAATGTTTCCGATGCGAAAATCGGGTTCAGTTCTGAAAGTCAGACATCTTATGGTGGAACAGTCGTTACCAGTGCGCAGTATGTATATCTTGGAGATAAGATTTGTGTAGGAAATAAGACAGAGACGGTTCAGGAATATGAAAGCAGTCTGGACTACGGAATACTGACTACAAAAATATGTCTGATGTCAAAAGATAATGAGAATAAGATTGCAACGGGAACAAATGATGCACCGGTGCAGCGTCCGATTACCAATGTTGCAGCATCTGGAAAAATGTTCACCGGAGTAGTACAGGCCGTGCAAAAGGACAAGGTACAGGTACACCTTACTTCGATAGATGCAGAATATGATGCCGGCGGCACACACTGGTTTCCGTATTCCACGGCATATTCATCCAGCGATGGAAGCGGCTTTTACTGTATGCCCGCGGTTGGCGATACGGTAAGGGTATTTTTTCCATCGGATAACGAAGCAGATGCATTTGCTGCAAGTTCTGTGAATGTATCCCCGTTGGATGATCCTTTGCATAAAAAATGGAGATCACCGGCAGGAAAAGAGATTCTTTTTACACCGGAAGGATTATTAATCAGCTGTAAAGATGACAAGATCTTTATCGACCTGACAGATGAGGAAGGAATTAAGATCTGCTCTGAAAAAGATATAACCATCAATGCACAGAACAACCTTACATTATATGCAAAAAAAGTATTAAAAATGCAGGCGGAAAACAAGGTGCTTTTGAGTTCGGGAGAGTCCTACATAGATATGTCAAAAGATCTCATTGAGATGGGAGCAAAGCAGGTATTAATTAATTAACAGGAAGAAACAGAAATGATAAAAATAGATGAAATAGAACAGTTTGAAAAAGAAAGTCTGCCACAAATAAAGCATCAGTATTGGCAGTTAAACAGCCAGACATTTCCAAAAGAAATGGATTCGTTTGTCGTAGCGTTGAAAGAAAAATTCGCAGATGTTTTTGGAAAACTTGGGGATATTGTGCAAAAGAAAGACTGCCGTGTCGGGAAAATAACCATTTCTCTTATACGGCAAAGTGTAAGAGAAGGAAAGCCAAGGGCAGTGATAGAAGCTTTTGACAGGACAGGGGCAGATAAAAAACGGTTATATACAGACGATATGGACATCAGCTGGCTTTTTTCCACATGGCAGACTTACAGAGAGATGCTTGAGAAAAAAGTAAAGCAGCAGATGTTATCCCATATCATAAATCAGACATATATTACATGGTTTATGGAAAAAGAAATCACCAACCTTACAATGGTGTTGTATCACGTCATCAGGACAGTTCTTTTGGATGCAGATGAGATAGATAATTTTGAAAAACTGGTATATCCGGAATGTTTTCAGATATCAGTAGGTGAGTATAATGACTGGCAAAATGTTGTATTCTTTGTTCCACCGATACTGAAAATTGATGAAGAAAATGAATTTCCACTCATTTATCAAAGAGTAGAAAACCTTAATTTCGGAGGAAAAGTTTTTAAAAACAAGGACCTTACTGCAGCTAAGTTTGTGAACTGTGGTTTTGAGAGGTGCACGTTTGATCAGGTGTCTTTGAAGGATGCCCGCTTTGTGAACTGCAGATTTCAGAATGTTGTAATGAAAAATGGCACGATGGAGAACGCAGGTTTTATAAAATGCAGTCTCGTAGATCTTGACGCAAGGACAATGAAGAATAAAGGTGCGTATGTCAGCGAATGCACGATAGAGAATGTTCTTATGGATGATCCGTCGGATGAAAAACAGGGAGAGATGGAATGGAATTATACAGAATGAAACAGGGGGCAGCAGTGTCGGCACAGATTGTATATCTGGAAGAAGCAAAATACGCATATAGCCTGACAGAAGACAATTACAAAAAAATGCCGGAGAACAGTGCGGGGTACTACGAATATAAGAAGAATGTTCTGATACCGGATATCATGCAGAATCCGACGTATATGGTGTCGGACATCATTCAGAAAGTTATCGGAATATATGACAGCACGATTTCATGCAAAGATATTTTTATCATGCCAAATGATGAAAAATATTTAAATAAAGGGGTGCAGATGTTCCATATCCCGGATCTGCCAAGAGTGGATTGCATGGCACAACAGGCAGTAATACTACCGAATGGTGGAGTGCAGGATGTGATACTGAATTCCACAAAAGTACAAAACAAAGACATATTTCTGGTAGATCACATGGTCGAAAATATCGTTATTGTATCGCTTCGGTTTATGGAAAGTGTGCTAAGAAGAGGACCTTTGGGGGTGGAGTTTCAGAGAGTAGAATGCGTGGAGGAAAAATAGAATGGGCGAGAAGGCATTTCAGACAAGATTGTGTACGGCGCAGTGTCAGTATGGATCTATAAAGGATCAGTATATAAATATTCCAAAAGATCATGGGGTATATTTCCAGGACACGGATCATCCCCTTCTGAATGCGAATGATCATGTTGCAGATAAGCATATTTTACAGTTTGGCAGATGCACATCCAAGGCAAATCCCAAAAATATGGCGGGAGATGTGTTAAGTAGTGTCATTCCGGTGTTTGGAATTGCAAAGTTGTTGAAATCTGTCATGAAATGTGAGGGATGCATATGCAGTCCGAAAACGCTTACTGCGTGGCAGAACACAAACAAGAAGGATCATCTGGACGGAGTAGATGGAATTACTGATGAGAGTAAAGTCATGTGCTTTTATGGAGGCATCATAACCATCAACGAGGCAAAGGAAAGTGCAGATGATGCACAGTCTGCAGATGAAGACGGCAAGGTATCGGGCAAGCGGACAAGTTCATCATCTGGTGACGGGGGTGCGGGAACGGCACCAAAATCACCAACGGAAAGAATGCCGGCAGAGGTTGCCGCAGGTATAGAAAAAAATAATATGGGTGTGCAGAATTATGTCAATAATATGAATACATCCATACCGGAAGCAGCAATGGATGCAAATGGATTTCTTGTCAATAGCAGCGCATTGTCCTGTTTTTCCTGCGGGACATCGAATCTTGCCGAAAGTGGAAATGCATGTATTGCGTCCTATAATGCCTCTGTGGCATTGCAAAGTGAAGTCCCACTGGCAGATATGATTCTGGCAAACGATATTCTCATGCCCCAAAAAGCAACAGCATCACAGCAAATGGTGGCGATGAATGACATTTTTCAAGCTATGGGCTATACCACGCACCGAAGAAATTCGCTGGCGGATATGGGTCAGGGAGCAGTGCTTTTGTCAGCTTTAGAAAATAAAGAAGAGGGAAATGTCGTGTTTCATTCGTTCACGCAGGATACATCAGGAAAACTCCTGTGTCTGGAAAATGAAACAATAGACATCAATCTGGAAGAAAGTACCTTATTGGAAATACAAAAAGAAAAACAAGAAAAATAAGAAATGGAGATAGAAAATGCGATTTTTGAGATTATTTATGACACACCCGGATCTGGCAATAGAGTTTGTGATTTCGGCATTGATAGCCATTCTTGTGGCGCGTGCGGTTCCGGGTATTGTGAACAGTTATTATGACAATGTGGAAAGTGGACATGTAAATGACGTAGGATTGGAAGCAAACGATCAGACAGTACCGGCAAACAGTATAGAAGACATTTTAAACAATGATACGTTTGCCATTGTTGTGAGTGACCCGGATGAGTACAAATTTGATGGAAGTGCCTATTGGAAAGATGAGGATCCGAGTGAAATTTATAATGTAAAGCTTGCATCAGGGGAAAGAGTAGCTGTCCGTATGCAGGCAGAGTATTTGAAAAAGACAGGGGACGGATATTTACTGAATATTGGAAAAATAAAAAAATTTGATCTGACAGCGGAACCGGAGATTCTGGATGAATTGCAGGAAGAATATGCGTTGGATCGAACAGACTTTTATGTTGATTTAAGAACAAACATAGAGGAAGGAAGTAAATATTCCGAGGCGACAAGACAGAAGATGATCGATCTGGTGCAGCCGTTTACTGCAATATTTGTATGTGCAGCTTTGTGGATACTCTTGCATGTGATCACAGTAAAAATTGGCATTGCACCGAAATTATTTGGGAACAGATAGGTATTTACAAGGAGTTATGTAAATGAAGAATACATTGGCAGATGTAAAGGTGGAAATTGGAATAAAATACAGTCATGTGCTGGATTTATCCATTGAAGCAGAAGAGGGGAAGCATGCGGCGGCACATATTGTTCTGGAAATGGAAGATAAGATAACCGACGCAGAAATACAGAGTGTAAAAAATCAGAATGTAAAAATAAGCATCGATGGAAAAGTGCTGTTTGCCGGAATCTGTATCGGCATCAATTATACGGCATTATCCGGTTATTATAATGTAATAGTTCAATGTGCGTCAAAGACGTATCAGATGGATCAAAAACAGGAAAGCCGGCGTTTTCAGAATCCATCCGTAACGATTAAGGATGTAATCGATGAGACATTAAAAGCATATGGAGTCTCTGTATCTTATAGTGAGAACCGGGCATTCGGACAGGTAATCAGTCAGAATCAGGAAACCGACTGGGAATTTGTCAAACGTGTTGCGGCAACGCAGCAGATGTCCGTATATGTAGATGCGAGAGATCCGGGTGGAAGAATTTTTGTCGGAAAGACCGGATTTAAGACGTTTGAAGAATTTGATAAAAAGAATGCGCAGTCCGGAGTATCCCGCAGTCTTACCGAAATGGGAATGCGGCAGGCCAATGGAGAAGATGCGCAAAGCTATACGCTGGATGTGTATGACTGCATCAGCAGCAATCTGGAAATATCCGCCGGAGATCGTATAGGCAACTTTGTAATTCGCCACAGTACGATCAAAAATAAATCCGGATTACTGGAGAATGACCTTAACTATGGATATACCTATAGTGTCAGACCGGATACGACTGCAGTGAATGCACCACAGGAAACAAGTTCTGTGCTGACCGGAACTGTGACAGCAGTCTCAGGAAACCAGATTCAGGTGGCGATGGACAGTGAAGCAGGCGGGGGAGGACAGACCTGGATTCCATATGAAAGCTTTCTGTCCAATTCGTTCTATTGTATGCCGGATGTGGGAGATACCGTATTTATCTATTATGAGAATAATGGAAATATTGTGTGTCTGGGAAGCAAACATACCAATACGGGGCATCCGGATTTTTCCAAGCCGGATGAAAGTGTTTTCACGAACAAAAACAAAATGATCAAGCACGAGAAAAAAGCACTCCGGATTACAGCTACAAGGGATCTGAGTGACGCACAATCCGAACAGGAAATCAGCATTATCATGTCGGATGAGGATGGAATTACAATCAACTCAGGAAGAGATATTACGATTACTTCGGATGAAAACATTGTATTGGGAGCAAAAACACCAAAGGATGCAGATGAACAATACCGGGCCGGAAAGAAAAAGCTTGGAGCCCGCAGAGATGCCAGCCGGAAAGAATATGTGGCATCTGCCGGAATACTAGATTATGCAGGACTGGCGGCAAGACAGACTGGAAGCAAGATATTGGACAGTGGTCTGGACCAGCTGAAATCGGCAGTATTCTATGATGTCTGGCACAAAGCCAAAGAAGCAGAATCCGAAACAATAGCATCCGAAAATTACGAAAGCGGAGTATTGACTTTATATGGTTATGAATCCGCACAGTTGGTCGTTGGAAAAGGGGACAGTGTGGATACCGGAATCCGGCTGGATTCCAATCTGAGTTTTTCCGCAGAAGAATTTACGTGGCTTGGTTATCAGCAGGGAGAACATGAAAAAGAAGAAAAGCCGCTGCAGGACTGGTGGGAGACAGCACTCGATGGACTGCAGCTTGCGCTTGATATTGCAGGATGTTTTCCGATACTTGGAGCAGTCCCGGATCTTATTAATGCCGGAATTTCATTTGCCAGAGGAGACTTTGTAGGTGGTGGAATGAGTCTTATTGCAGCGATTCCGATTGTCGGAGATGCAGTCGGAGCAGCAAAGACTGTGGTAAAAGGGACAAAGCTTGTGTCCAAGGCGATGAAATATATGTCCAAGGCAGAGAAGCTTATAAAATACGCAAAGGGTATCTACGGAATTGCACAGGGACTTTATGGAATTTATCAGACAAAAGACGGACTGCAGGAAATATACAATAAGATTAAAAATGGGGAAAATCCGTGGGATGATCCGGAAACCTGGAGTACCATTTTTAATGCTTCACAGGGAGCCGTGGGAGCAGGCAAGGCAACGCATGAGATGTATAAAGCAGTAAAGGGACCAAAGGGAGGAGACAGCAAAAAGAGTAAAGAAAATACTGAAGAAAAAGGAAAATCATCAGAGGGAGATGCAACAAAATCTGAGAATAATTCAAAATGTGGCGATCCAATCAATATGGTCACAGGAAGTCTGACCTTAAATTATACCGACCTGACGGTTCATGACATTAACGGAATATTTACCCTTCAGCGTATGCATGAGTCCATCCATAGTAACGAAGATATGATGCTTGGAAACCGCTGGTATCTGAACATCGAGACAAGACTTACGATAGGAAGTGGGCGGATCTGCCTTCAGAAGATGGACATGACGCTTGAATATTTCTCCTTACAGGAAGGAAAATGGATCAATGAGAAACATAATCATGGAGCGTATGTTCTGACACAAAAGGATGACGGTTACGAAGTCTGGGAAAATTCCACAAAAAAGAAATACTTATATGATACCGATGGAAAAATTGTTCAGATTCAGGATAGATGTGGAAACCGGACCAGATTTGAATATAAAAATCATCAGCTGATCCAGATGACATTTGCATCCGGACAGTGGTTGAAATTTGAATACTGTGATGGAAAGTTGAACAAGATCACAGATACCATTGGAAGAACCGTTGAATATGGTTACAATGACAAGCTTTTAATGTGGGTAAAACTTGCCAATGGTGGAAAGATTTCATATGTATATGACAAATATCATTGTATTCATCAGATCACAGATCAGAACAATCAGACTTATGTGACCACAGAATATGATCATCGCCGGCGGGCGGTACGTCAGAGTCTGATTACCGGAGAAGAATACGTGATCTTCTATGATGACAAAAATCAGAAAACCATTTTTACCAATCTCAAGAATGACAGCAAAGTGGTTTTTGAGTATGGAAATCAGAAAGTTCCGGTTCGGGAGATTTATGAGGATGGCACATACATAGAGAAAAAGTATGACAGCCAGGAAAACTGTATTTACTATAAAGACAGAAACGGAAACGAAACCTGTACGGAATATGATGAACAGGGAAATGTTACAAAGATTATATATCCGGATCAGAGTTTTGATCAGTTTGCATATGATGCTGCAGGCAATCTGATCTGTAAAGAAAATTCGGGTGGCAGCTGCGAAAAGTTTACCTACAATGAGAAAAATCTTTTGACTGCATACCGGCAGCGAATTATGGGAGAGACCTATGCCCTGACAAAATATACATATGACCATTATGGAAGGTTGTTGTCAGTTGTCAATCCGAATGGAAACAAAACGGTGTACAGTTATGAGGAGAGTAATCATTTTCAGGATTGGAGTTATAAGACACTTCCGGAAAAGGAAAGCTTTATAAGAAAATATGACCGTGCCGGACGATGCATCGAAGAAACCAACGAGTTTGGAACAAAACACATGAGTTATACACCGATGGATGATGTATGTGTTGTAACGGAAGCGGAAGAACAACGGACGGAGTATCATTATGATCTGCTCGGTAATCTAAAAGAAAAACGTCTTCCGGTACAGGGAAAGACGATGTATCGTGGCATTCGTTATGCATATGATGGTCTCGACCATAAAATAAAAGAAATATCCCCACTGGGAAATGTCTATGCGTATGAGTATGGAAATGAGGATGAATTGATCCGAAGCATTCATCCGGTAGCTTATGCCGCAGGCAAAAAAGACGGAATCGCATTTGCTTATGATCATTATGGAAATAACATTCAGACACTTTATCCGGACGGAGGAATGGAGAGCCGCGCATATGATGCCAATGGTAATCTTATCCGTCAGATAATGCCGGAAGGACAGGAGATGCAGCAGTATTATCGTTATATTTATGACTGCATGGATCGTGTCACAAGGATTGAAGATGCACAAGGAAAATGCATGGCAGCATATACCTATGATACAGAGGGAAGGATCACGGCTTTCACCGGAGAGGGAAAGGAGTATCCGGACCTGTTTACATACAATGCGTGTGGCTGGCTGACTTCTGTGCGGAAAGCTGTGAAGAAAGATGACGCAGGCAACGTGCAATATTATCTGGTCACCTACAATTATGATGCCATGGGTAACCGTACCGTGGTCAAACGCTATCTGGATTATCAAAGCGTGGACAGTGCCAAGGGCAGATGTCATGAAATTCATTATTGTTATGACAAATCGAACCGTCTTGTGGAAGTGAGTGACAGTACAGGAGCAGAAGAAACTTATACCTATGATAAAGGGGGAAGACTTCAGTATCGCCGCAGCCGTATTGCGGAAGGGGTAGAACAGGAGACCGGATATAAATATGACAGGGCGGACCGCATCATCGAAATCTGGGAGCGCATGGAGAAAGCGGCAGGAAAGACCTACGGAAGCAATTATAGTAAAACGGTCTATACATATGATGCCAATGGAAATGTGACACAGATTCTTCTGCCGGATGGTGGAACGATCACCTATACTTATGATGCGGATGACCGGGTAGCAGAGGAGCAGCATCGGGATGCCACCGGTATTGACTGTCAGATTG